>WRAI01000002.1 GCA_009780275.1 Oscillospiraceae bacterium
AGACCCCTCTCTGTCGAGTGATGATTAAATGTAGTGTTCTGGCGGGTTTGCGGGGCGCGGCTGGCTTTGATTATTTATATTAACTGGCGTATGTAATTAGTACACTTTGGGCACAAGGTTATTGTGCTGTTTTTATTGACCTGTACAGGCTCTTCATTGCTGTATGGGCTTATGTTATTTGTTCGTCCGAGTAAATAATCAATGCTTGTCTTGTAATAATCTGCAAGTATTATCAGCTTAGAAGACGGAGGTATTATTTCTCCGTGTTTCATACCTTGCATAGGTCGCTTGTTTTATATTAAGCAATCTAGCCAACACTTCTTATTTCAAATCGTTATCCACTCTTAAATCTCCGAATACGGAGACGCATTTTTACCACCCCGAAGTGGATATTAACAGCAATTTTTCAAAATATGTCGATTTATACGCAAGACGTATAATTTTCTTTTCAAAATCTATCTTTATATACGCCTAACGTATATAACATCAAGTCTACATAAAATCCTGCTACAATTAAAGGTACAACCTTTTTAAGTAGCAGGATTTGCATATGCAACTCCTAGACATCATAGGCTCAACAAGAAACGAGGTGTAGCTTATGACAAAAATAGAAACACCAATTGAAAAAGCCAAGAGAACGGCAAAGAATGTACATATAGATAAATTACATGACGGCAAGCGAGAATTTACAGTCATAAATATATCCCCCGATTACTGCGACAAGAACGCACGAGCAATAGAGAAAGGGCTATATGAAGTGTTCAAAAAACATAAAGAAGAACAAGCCAAGCAAAGCGAATAATATAGGCAAAAATGCCTTGAAAACCTTGATAAAACGGTGTATAATAGCCACTAGCGGTATGTTATTTTTATACATCGTGATAGGAGGTAACGATGTATGATGCAATATATGCAAGACAATCCGTAGACAAAGAAGATAGTATATCAATAGAAAGCCAAATTGCCATGTGTGAGCATGAAACACGAGGTAACAACTTCAAAGTCTATTCCGACAAGGGTTACAGTGGAAAGAACTTAGACAGACCAGATTTTGAGCGTTTAGTAGAGGATATTAAGCAAGGGCTAATAAGACGAGTAATCGTTTACAAGCTAGACCGTATAAGTCGCTCGATACTAGACTTTGCAGGGCTTATACAGTTCTTTGAACAGCACAAAGTAGAGTTTGTTTCTGTCACAGAAAAGTTTGATACCAGTACCCCCGTTGGACGTGCTATGCTCAATATTTGTATTGTTTTTGCACAGTTAGAAAGGGAGACAATACAACAAAGAGTAAAAGATGCTTTCGACTCTCGAAGTAGACGAGGCTTTTTCATGGGTGGGACTGCTCCGTATGGTTTTAGAAAAGCCAAAACGACCATAGACGGAAAGAAAACTTCGAAGTTTGTTATTCACAAAGAAGAAGCCGAACACGTTAAGTTGATTTTTTCACTGTATGCAGATAGTAACAACTCATTAAATGATGTGTTGCGCTATTTATTAGACAATGGGATTAGCCAGCTAAATGATAAAGCATGGAGTACGTCAAGACTTAGTGAAATACTTCGCCACCCTGTATATGTACAATCCGACTTATCGATTTATGAGTTTTACAAAAGCCATGGGGCAACTATTCATAGCGATGTATCGGAGTTTGACGGCAGAGGTTGCTACTTATACACAGGGACTGCTTCTAGCAATGGAAAACGCTCTGACGTTATTGGCAGGGAAATTGTAATAGCACCACATAAGGGCTTTATATCTTCCGAGGAATGGCTGAAATGCAGGCTACGCTCTATAAACAGTAAATACTCTACAAAAACACAAAGAGGTACAAGCTCTTGGCTATTAGGTAAACTCAAATGTGGTAACTGTGGATATGCTCTTGCGGTTAGAAAATCAGGTAAAAATAGGCTCGGCGTTTGTAGCAACTACTCAACCATGATGCTTTGCAAGGGTACTGGTGGCAGGGTAGACATTAACGCATTAGAAAACTATGTCTTAGACGCAATGAGGGATAAGTTGGCAAAGTTCAAAACACTATCGGGCAATACAAAAAACGAAACTCCCCCAAAAGTGAGGGAGAACGACATCAAAATTGCCAAGCTAGACACCGAAATAGCCGACTTGTTGACCAAAGTCACGGGCGCAAATACTATCTTAATGGACTACATAAACGAAAAGGTTGAGGAACTCGACCACAGCCGAAAAGAACTCCAACAGGAGAACATATCTATACGCCAAACGGTAAAAGCGGACAAGTTAGCCACAATCTACGACCATGTAGAAGACTGGGAAAACACCTCTTTTGAAAACAAAAAATCGGCGTTAGATATGTTGGCAAAAGCCATTCACATATCCAACGCCGAAATTGCCATCAGCTGGAACTTTTAAGACGTACTGTTCTTTATGCCAATCTGTACGCTTCGGTTTCCCGCGCCCTTTTTAGCACTACTGCTCGTTGTCATCGCCTTGATAGTCTTGATGATTATACACTCTGCTACTCACATTGCCTTCTTCAAGCCGTTGTTCCCAGTCGGGAGTATTATGTTGCCAGTTTTCCCAATGCTCCTCAAAAGCTTCTTCCCCAAACTCGCTGATAATCGCTTCAGCAGATAAACCACTATTATCGTGCACAATTTCGAATGGGTCATTCAACTCAAGTAATGATTGCGTTGCATTGACTATACCAACAAAATCGCTATATCCATCTAGTTCAATTCTTAGGTCGAGTACAGCAAACAAATAGGTTTCACCCATCTCTAACGGATAGAGTCCCACCTCAATGGGAATGCGGTAAACGCCATCCCAATAGTGTGCGCCTGCTTCTTGTATAAGGGCCAATTGCTCCTCTTCTCGATAACCTTTGATGCCTCCGTCAACAGTGACACGCATAACGTCTCTCTCCGCACCTTTGTAGGCGGTAAGAACAGTGACATAGTAGGTTCTGCCCAGCGACAAACGCTCGGGATTGCACTCAGGTGTAGGTGCTCTACCTGTTTCAGTGCTTATTACATTAAAAGACATATCGGTTACCGTGCCAACGAAAACATGATCGACGCGTGTAACTAGATCTTCTACCGTGCTGAAATAGTAATCTTCTCCGTGTATATATGTGAATTCTACTTCGGGAGGGTCTTGCGGAGATGAACAAGCCATTAACGCCAGCATGAGTGTGAGACATAATAGTATGGATATTTTTTTCATAATTTTATTCATTTCTAGCCTCGAATTGATGAGGTAATGACGCATCAGCACTTCCTGTTCTTGTCGCAATACTGCCACCCATATCGCGCCCGCCATCTCTTCTGTTCCAAGCTAAAATACCATCCCGAACAGCCGTCTCCCAGCCTCCCAAATTGGGGCGCAAGAATACAGAAAATGTTGGTGAGATCGCTCTCCACGGATATGGGCGATTGGATTGATGATGTAGAAAGCTCGCCACATTTCGAACATACCATCTCTGACGCGGTGTATTTGGCCCACGCATAACGAGACTTGCAGCAGCACCGGTTGTAGATGCCCCGGTAAGCGCGGCTGTCCAGCCATTTAAGCCTGCTTGTCTGCTGATAATACGATAGGCATTGCCATCTCGTTGAAACCGCCATAATGTCCGATCAACTTGAGCTGCACTCGGAGCAGATATCATACTAAGCGTAGCGTTGCCGGAGGTAAATGCTGCAGTTGCTAAAAACAAATTGCCTTGTCTAAGTTGATAAAAACGATGCCCACTAGCAGCTAAGGGTTTTGTCGAAATAGCTTTTGACGCATGGTTGTTAAATCGTTACGTATACGATATCATAGTTGGAAATGTTTGTCAATCGGTTGAATAAGATAAAACAAGATGAAATTTTAGAAAATTTTTGTGTACGGTTGACTGTTCTTGATAAACAGTTGTAAGTTGAAATGCATAGACTTGCACAATCTCACCGTCTGCATTATAATGGTCTCATCAACCGAAAGGACATGCTCATGCACCAAGACTTCCTCCCCATCTCACGTGATGATATGCTTGCTCGTGATTGGCATTACTATGATTTTCTGCTCGTGACGGGTGACGCATATGTTGATCACCCATCATTTGGCGCGGCTGTCATCGGGCGCGTGTTGGAACGTGAGGGCTATCGTATCGCCATTCTGCCACAGCCACAAGGGGCAGAAGATTTGCGTGCTATTGGCAAACCACGCTATGGCGTTCTCGTCACGGCGGGCAATCTTGACTCAATGGTAGCGCATTACACTGCAGCTAAGAAGCGACGCAGCGAGGATTACTATTCGCCGGACAAACGAGCGGGACTGCGCCCTGACCGAGCTTGCATTGTGTACTCGCAGTGGGCGCGGGAGGCATTTTCTAATGTGCCGATTGTTTTGGGCGGCTTGGAGGCCAGTTTACGGCGGTTTGCACATTACGATTATTGGCAGAATCGCGTACGGCGCAGTATTTTGTTTGACGCTAAGGCTGATTTGCTGGTGTATGGCATGGGTGAACGGTCGATCTGCGAAGTTGCGGCAAGACTAAAAAGCGGCACAGCCATGGATGGCATTGCAGGCACGGCATACATTACGAAGTCTGTGCCCGACAGCGCAATCACATGCGCAAGTTACGAAGATGTTTGTGTCGATAAATTTGCGTATGCGCAGGCTGTTAAGGTGCAAGTTGATGAATGTGACCCGGTGCGCGGACGTGTTGTTGCGCAAGCGCATGGCGACCGCTTCTTAATTGTTAACCCCTTTGCCCTGCCGTTGACAGGACGAGATTTGGACGCGACGTACGAGCTGCCATATACACGACTAGTTCATCCAAGCTACGCGGCGACTGGTATGCCTGTAGCGGCATTAGAAGAGGTACAATTCTCGGTGACACATAACCGCGGATGTTTTGGCGATTGTAATTTTTGCGCGCTGAGTTTTCACCAGGGCAAAATGGTAGGCAGCCGCACGCATGAGTCGATAACGCGCGAAGTGGAGATGTTTACACAGCATCCACAATGGAAAGGCTATGTGCATGACGTCGGCGGCCCGACGGCGAATTTTCGGCGACCGTCTTGTCAGCAGCAATTGAATGTTGGCTTATGCCGTTCTAAGAAGTGCCTCGTGCCCGAACCTTGCAAGCACCTGGACGCCGACCACAGCGATTATTTACAGCTGCTGCGAAAGCTGCGTGGCATTGACGGCGTAAAGAAAGTTTTTATCCGCAGCGGTATTCGGTTTGACTACTTAATGCAAGATAAAAGCGGCGAATGTTTTGCCGAACTACTCAAATATCACATTTCAGGACAACTCAAAGTAGCACCCGAGCACTGCGTCGACAGCGTGCTGGCCGCGATGGGCAAACCGCGGCATGAGGTGTACGAGAAATTCGCCGAAAAATACAAGCGGCTCAACCAAAAATACGGCAAGGAGCAGTACCTTGTGCCGTATTTAATGAGCGGGCATCCAGGCACGACGCTGCAAGACGCCGTGGCGTTGGCATTGTATCTACACAAGGCGGGCAAGCACCCCGAGCAGGTGCAAGATTTTTACCCCACACCGGGCACAATATCAACGTGTATGTATTACACGGGACTTAACCCATTGACCATGCAGCAAGTACACGTACCGGATGGACGTGAGCGCAGCTTACAGCGCGCATTGCTGCAATGGCGGCGGCCGGAAAAGCGAAAACTGGTGATTGCGGCACTGCGGGAAGTCGGACGCGAAGATTTGATTGGCTTTAGCAAGGGGTGTTTGGTGCGGCCATTAAGTCGGAAGTAAGGAGCAAGGGCTTGCTCTTATGTATGTTAGTGTAGTAAAACCCGCAGAAGGGGTTTTTATTAGCAGAGAGGGATACTTGCACCCTGCATATAAAAAAGGGTAGATATCCGCCCCTTATGCTCTAAATAGCCATCATTAAATATTCCCAATCGCCTGATTCCACCACTTTTTGAAATCCGAACGTTTGCGACACCTTTGACGATTGACTGCCCTTTCCTTGCGGCGATGCAGCGCGAAAATCCATATAGTTTCACTACGGCGAAATACAAAGGCAAAGATGTAAAGTTGTGCCATGTGTACAAGGCGATTGAAACACGCAGCGGGTATCATAGGGAATTTAGGTTTGATATAGACGATAACATATTGAGTGATATATTAGATTTATATGCTTATTTTGAGGGTAATCTTGCGGTGGTGTGATGGTTGCGGCGAACAAGCAATTTTATATTATCAACATCAAAACCTTGCAGAAACTTTTTTATTTTGCAAGGTTTTTTGTTTTGATTTGTGCTATGATAGTTTTGTAAAAACAATGTGCATTGTGATGCATGATGCTCCTGTGCGAAAAGCGTGGTTTCCGCTACGGAGCACCAACATTTGGAGGTAAAAGAAATGGAAATGATAGCAGGACTAAATAAAGCTATTGACTACATTGAAGAACACTTGCGGGGCGAGGTTGACTACAACGAAGTTTGTAAAATCTGCGCCTGTTCGTTGCCAAAGTTTCAGCAAATGTTTTCGATGACTTGCGGCATTCCCGTTTCGGAATACGTCCGAAATAGGCGCATGACAATCGCGGCACATGAGATAGTCAATAGCGACATTAAAATTTTAGACTTGGCTCTCATGCTTGGATACGATTCGCCCGAAGCCTTTACAAGGGCGTATCAATCGTTTCATGGTGTGCCGCCGTCCACAACCCGAAAAGAAAAAACGTATGAAGAATATCATCGCGCTTCTGTGCAAATTCAAGTATACGGAGGAAAATTCAAAATGGGAACTAAATCAATCATGAAAATCGAAACAGAGCGAATTATTATCAGAAAAATACAAGCTGACGATTGGAAAGACTTACAAGAAATCGCCATATCAAAGGAAAGTTCTCCGTTTGCAGCTTGCGACCACGCATGGCCGACTGATGATGACGGAATCAAAGGAATGTGCAACTATTTCGCCGGAGAAAATCAATTTTGGGTTGTCGAAGCAAAAGACTTGAAAAAAGTTGTGTGCTTCATTAACTTCAATGGCATAGACGAAAATCAAAAATTGGATATTGGTCATGTGATGAATTCTACTTATAGCGAGCAGGGCTATGAATACGAAGCCTTAAAAGCCCTATATAATTACGCTTTCCTCGAACTCGGCGCGTTGAGTATCATAGCATATTGGGCGTTAGATGATGAGGAAAAACTTGCGCCGCTGTACAAGCTCGGAATGAAAGTTACAGACAAGTGGATGGAAAATAAATTTAGCCCCGACGCTGACGGCACGACATCGCAATTTGAGGGCGGCACATTTACAGTAACAAGGGACGAATGGATAACAAATCCGGCAGAATGAGCAATTTTTGCAATGATTGCTGTAAATGTGGTATAATATATAGGAGCGTTACAAATGAGGTGATACTATGCCGGAAACATTAGCACAAGAGCAAAGACGAACCAAACCCAAATTAGAAAATGTAATCGCATCGAGGGAGTGCATGGGTGACAAATCAAAACAAGTCGCGTATGCGTTCTTGGATTATTGCAATGCGCGGAATATCACATACAAATGGAGCTCAACGAACCGATGGAATCTGAATATAAAGGGCAAAAGCATTGGATATATTGGTATTGGCGCAAGAAAACGTGACGACAATTCGTGGAATATTCTGATGAATGAGAAAGAGCTTGTCCAATATCAAGACTTCATCGAACGAGAGGGTTTGCTGGAAACCATACATAATAATATAGGTTATTGTATAAAATGTCACGGAAATTGTACGCCAAAATCTGCAACGATACTCGGAAAAACATTTAACAATGTGTGCAGTGGCTTATGTTTCAAAAATCCCGATGCTGACACGTTAGAGAGTATTCAAAAAATATTGGATTTTAGATTGCAATTAACACACGGCACGGCAAGCCGTCCTATCCTCGACCCTGCAACCGATGGGTTGACACGCATTAATAATAAACTGCGTGTAAGTGGCGTATCAGACTTGCACGGCAACGCCAACGATAATATCAGCAATTTATTCAATGGGAAATGCGGCGATTATTTCTATGCCGGCCCATATGATTATCAATCAAATAGCGGCAGTCATGACATTTTGTTTGAAATGGACAAGCCTGTTGAATTAAAAATGTACGGATTGTTTACGGGCTTGCGGCTTGATGTGCCGAATGGTTGGGCTTTATATGGAGCGGAAAGCAAGGGCGGAGAGTGGATTTTACTTGACGCACAGAATGAGTTCCCAAAGCCTGTTACGCTTTATACTGAAAAAGCATTTAGCATTGACAAACCAAAAATCTATCAGTATTATAAGATTACACTTGACGGTTCATATTTTGTGTTGTCGCAGGTGCATTTGTATACGAAGTAGGTAAATTTATATTTTGAGCAACGCAGTGCAGTCTGAACTCCATACAACGCCGCTATCGGACACCCACGGAACTTGCACCACACAAGAAAAATCCGCAGATGCAGCGTAATGCTACATCTGCGGCGAAAACAACAAATGCTGTTTTATGGGTGGCTGCCATTACGCCGTCCCTTTTGATATTGCAGATTTACAGGTTAAAGAAAGCATCGCCGCCCGGATATTGGGCACTGTCGCCCAGTTCTTCCTCAATGCGGATGAGCTGATTGTACTTGGCAACACGGTCAGTGCGCGATGGTGCGCCCGTCTTGATTTGTCCTGCGTTAACAGCCACGGCAATGTCGGCAATCGTCACGTCTTCAGTTTCACCGCTGCGGTGGCTGATAACCGACGTGTACCCTGCACGTGCTGCCATTTGGATAGCATCCAGTGTCTCGGTCAAGCTGCCGATTTGATTGACTTTAATCAAAATCGAGTTGCCCACACCGAGTTCAATACCTTTGCTCAAACGCTCGACATTGGTGACAAACAAGTCATCGCCGACAAGTTGTACGCGATCACCCAATGCATCTGTCAACAGTTTCCAACCTTCCCAGTCCTCTTCACCCATACAGTCTTCCATGCTGACGATGGGATAGTTGTCGGCAAATTTTTTCCACATGCGCACAAGCTGTTGGCGCGTCATGGTCTTTTTAGCTTTAGGCAGGTAGTAAGTGCCGTCCTCTTGATACCAATCGCTAACGGCGGCATCAACGGCCAATTTAAAGTCCTCACCCGGCTTGAAACCAGCGGCTTCAATGGCCTCAATGATAACTTTAAACGCCTCTTCGTCTTTTTTTAGGTTGGGCGCAAAGCCGCCCTCATCACCGACGTTGGTGGCGTAGCCTTTATCGTGCAGGATTTTTTTGAGTGTGTGGAACACCTCGGTGCACCAACGCAGACCTTCCGACCATGAGCTTGCGCCCACCGGCATGACCATAAACTCTTGAATGTCAACAGTATTTGATGCGTGCGCGCCACCGTTAATGATGTTCATCATGGGTACGGGCAAGGTTTTGGCATTCGCACCGCCGATATATTGATACAACGGTACGCCGGTTGCTGTCGCCGCCGCTTTGGCACACGCCAGCGATACGCCCAAGATAGCGTTAGCACCAAGGCGTTCTTTGTTCGCTGTGCCATCCAAAGCAATCAACGTGCGGTCGATTTCGACTTGGTCGAGCACGTTAAAACCCATCAAAGCGTCGGCGATTTCGTCGTTGACGCTTCCAACGGCTTTGAGTACACCTTTGCCGCCGTAACGACTCTTATCGCCGTCGCGCAGCTCACAGGCCTCGTAAATGCCGGTTGATGCACCCGATGGTACAGCCGCACGACCAACGTGCATCCCATTTTCATCCTCGACGTAAACCTCGACTTCTACAGTAGGGTTTCCGCGGGAGTCGATAATTTCGCGCCCGACGATGTCTACGATTTCAAGATATTTTTTCATACTTTTCTCCTTCATTTGTGATGAGTTTATCATATCAAATTTGGGTTATTGTGTCAACAGGAAAAACAGACAGCCATGGATTGTCCCTACACGATCAAGTTTTCACCCGTCATGTCTGCCGGTTTCTCAATCCCCAACAACGCCAACATCGTCGGCGCAATATCACCGAGTTTGCCGCCCGCACGTAATTTTGTATTCGCATATCTACATTCTGCAGTCGTTACAAGTATCAACGGCACCGGGCTGGTCGTGTGCGCCGTAAACGGGGTGACGCCATCATCATCCAACATTTTATCGGCATTGCCGTGGTCGGCTGTCACTAATGAAATGCCGCCCATCGAACGCACGGCGTCCACCACGCGACCGACGCATTCGTCTGTCACCTCAACGGCCTTGACCGTCGCGTCAAAATTACCACTATGCCCCACCATGTCCGGGTTTGCAAAATTGAGGACCACCACATCATAATTGCCCTGCAAAATCAACTCAACAGCCTTGTCGCACACCTCATACGCACTCATTTCAGGCTTTAAGTCAAATGTGGCAACGTCGGGCGTATCAATCAACACACGATCTTCGCCGGGGTATGTTTTCTCCTCGCCGCCGTTAAAAAAGAAGGTCACATGGGCATACTTTGTCGTTTCGGCAATGCGCAACTGCGTCAAGCCATGATTGCTGATGACTTCACCCAGCAGGTCTTTCAGCACTTTTGGCTCGTACGCAACCGTCACGTTAGGCATATCCTGCTCGTATTCCGTCATGCACACAAATGTTAACCCCAAATCATCCTGCTGTCGTTTGAACCCGTCAAATTTCGGGTTGCACAGCGCATGGGTAATTTCACGCGCACGATCAGGGCGGAAATTGAAGAAAATCACCGAATCGCCGGCTGCAATCACACCATCTTGGTCAATGACCGTCGGCACAAAAAATTCATCGGTAATATCTTTATCATACGAATTTTGCACGGCTTGTACAGGCTGACTGTTCATCAGCACACCGTTTCCGTATACCATGGCAGCATAGGCCAATTCGAGGCGTTCCCACTGCTTGTCTCTGTCCATAGCGTAATAGCGACCTGACAGCGTGGCAATTTTACCAACGCCGATTTCGGCACATTTTGTCGTGCATTCTTCTACATACGCCTTACCCGAACGCGGCGGCACATCCCGCCCGTCGAGGAAACCGTGGATATACACACGCTCTAAACCCTGTCGCTTGCAAAGTTCCAACAATGCCCACAAGTGCGTGTTGTGGCTGTGAACACCGCCATCCGACAACAGCCCCATCAGATGGAGCGACTTTCCTTTTGTTTTGGCGTCAGCGACGGCCTGCAAAAAAGCGGGATTGTCAAAAAAATCACCATCGTCAATGCTTTTGGAAATGCGCGGCAAGTCTTGAAAGACAACACGTCCCGCGCCAATGTTGGTATGCCCCACCTCGCTGTTGCCCATCTGTCCGGCGGGCAAGCCGACATCATAGCCCGATGCCGCCAACTCCGTATGCGGATAAGATGCGAATAAGTCATCCAAGCGCGGTGTATAGGCGGCAGCGACGGCGTTATTTTGCGCCGCGGGCGGCAAGATGCCGTAGCCGTCCATGATGATTAGGGTAAGGGGTTGTTTTAACATAGGTTTCCTCACTTCTAAAATTTTCGTTAATTACTCACAAATGCGTAGGGGCGGGTTCCATGCCCGCCCCTACGCAATACATACAATTACGTCGGTTGATTTGCAGCATTAACAATTGCCGCGAAGTCTTCGGCTTTGAGGGACGCGCCGCCGATAAGCCCACCGTCAATATCAGGTTGTGCCAGCAACTCGTAAGCGTTTTTAGCGTTCATTGAGCCACCGTATAGAATTGACACCGAACGCGATACACGTGCGCCAAACTCTTTACGAATAACAACACGGATATGTGTGTTGACTTCACCGGCCTGCTCGACCGTAGCCGTTTTGCCTGTTCCAATCGCCCAAATCGGCTCATATGCCACGGCGACGCGGCGTAATTTCTCAGCCGGCACGCCCGCCAATGCCGCACGCAGCTGCAGAGTAATGACATCAAGTGTTAAACCCATCTCGCGTTCTTCAAGGCTCTCTCCCACGCACACAATGGGGCGCAAACCAACTTCTAGCGCTCGCTTAACTTTTTGATTGACACTACTGTCGGTTTCGTTAAAATACTGCCGGCGCTCACTGTGTCCGATAATCACATACTTAGCACCTGCGTCTTTGAGCATGGCGGCACTAACTTCGCCGGTATACGCGCCCGACTCCTGCTCATGCATATTCTGCGCGCCCACAGCCATACGGCTGTCGCGCAAATAACGTTGCACCGGCACCAATATCACTGATGGTACGCATAATGTGATGTCACACCATTTTGCCTTACCTACCAATGGTTTTAGTTCCTCAATCATGGCTTTTGCCTCGGTGGCGGTTTTGTTCATTTTCCAGTTGCCGGCGATAATAGTTTTTCGATATCTTCTGTTCATTTGGATATTTCCTCCTATGTTGCATTTATGAAATGATATAGTGCGTCTGCTCAAAAGCGCTAAGCCATCACGCCTCTTATACAGCGACTCTTCGGTCAGCCAAGTCACACCACGCTGAAAATGAAGTGCGCCTTAGACAACCGGCCGCCTGCTCGGCAGTTCTATTTATCTAGCAGACAAGCAATGCCGGGCAGCACCAGGCCTTCCATGAATTCTAGCGACGCACCGCCACCGGTGGAAATGTGCGTCATTTGTTCAGCATAACCGAGCTGCTCAACGGCTGCCGCGCTGTCGCCGCCGCCGATGATGGAAACGCAATCGCTTTCGGCTAACGCTTTGGCAATGGCGCGCGTGCCGGCGGCAAATTTGTCGAACTCAAATACACCCATCGGGCCGTTCCAAATGACTGTACCCGCATCTTTGACGGCGACTGAGAATGCCGCAATGGTCTTTGGTCCGATATCCATGCCCTCACGGCCATCGGGAATGCAACCGCAATCGAAGGTTTCAGCCTCGGCTGTCGCCGAAAATTCCGTTGTCGTCACATTGTCCAGCGGCAGAAGCAATTTTACGCCTTTTGCCTCGGCCTTTGCCATCATTTCACGTGCATAGTCGATTTTATCATCTTCGCACAGGCTGTTTCCGATATTGCCGCCTCTGGCTTTGATAAAGGTATACGCCATGCCGCCGCCAAGGATAATGGTATCGCATTTGTCGAGCAGGTTATTGATGACGCCAATTTTGTCCGACACTTTTGCGCCGCCAAGAATGGCCACCAATGGACGCTTTGGAGCTTCCAACGCGCCGCCGATGATGCCGAGTTCCTTGCCAATTAAGTAGCCGCTAACGGCGGGCAAATAGTCGGCCACACCCGCTGTTGAAGCGTGCGCGCGGTGGGCGGTGCCAAATGCGTCATTAACATAAATGTCCGCCATAGATGCCAACTCTTTGGCAAATGCCGGATCATTTTTCTCCTCTTCTGCATGGAAACGCACGTTTTCAAGCAGCATAACTTGTCCGGGCTGCAATGCCGCAGCTTTTGCCTTGGCGTCAGCACCGACAACATCTGTTGCCATTACGACGTCTTTCCCAAGCAGCTCACTCAACCGTTTTGCCACGGGCGTCAGCGAAAATTTGTCATTAAATTGTCCTTTGGGACGACCTAAGTGCGAGCAAAGTATCACTGCCGCGCCTTTGTCCAGCAATGCCTTAATGGTCGGCAGCGCCTGCACAATACGGTTGTCGTTGGTGATTTTGCCCGTGCTGTCCTGCGGCACATTAAAATCGCACCGGGCGAGAATCTTCTTGCCATTTACGCTAATGTCATCAATCGATTTCTTATGATAGGTCATACTATTCCTCCTCTTTGTTCCTTTTTGCAAGGGGTATTATATACGACAATTGCGAACTTTGCAAGGGGTTTTTCGTAATTTTCTACGATTTTTTTGCGTTTCAGCGCAAAAAAATGAACACACCACATGACGCTGTGTTCACATTTTTGTTACAACTTCTTGGCGATGGCGTAAAAGTCCTCGGCCGACTGCATAGCATTTATCTTGCGCTTAACTTCCTGCATATACGGGCGGCCGTGCAAATACCAAGCAAAATGTTTGCGCATTTCGAGAATGGCGACTTTGTCGCCTCGATGCTGGCGTGCCATTTCAAATTGCTGAGATACAGTGTTTGCAATTTCTTGTATGCTCGGCAGCGAAGGCGCGACTTCACCCGCCAACGCCGCTTTGATTTCGGCAAAAAGCCACGGATTGCCAAATGCGGCGCGACCAATCATCAATCCGTCACAGCGGCTGATGGCCAAAGCGCGCTTGGCCGTTGTTCCGTCACGGATATCACCATTGCACCAAACAGGGACGCTGACAGCCTCTTTGACCAAGCGAATGGTATCGTGGTCTGCGATGCCACTATATTGCATGCTGCGTGTGCGCCCGTGCACAGCAAGGGCTGACGCACCCGCCTGCTCCAACATTTTTGCAAACTCTACGCAATTGATGCTGCCCTTGTCCCAACCAAGGCGAATTTTGACTGTCACGGGTTGCTTGACGGCTCGGACGACGTGTTCGACAATATCTCGCGCCAATTCGGGTGCTTTCATCAACGCACTGCCGTCGCCGTTGTTGACGATTTTTGGCGTGGGACAACCCATGTTAATATCGATAATGTTGGCAGCCGATAACGCCAATGCCTTGTCGGCCGCTTCAGCCATACAGGACGGATCGCTGCCAAAGATTTGCACGGCGCAGGGGTGCTCGCCGTCGTTGATGCCCAATAAATTGACGGTTTTTTTGTCCTGATAGACCAACGCCTTGGCACTCACCATCTCGGTGATGGTATAGTCGCAGCCATGTTGCTTACATAATGCGCGGAATGCCTTGTCGCTGACGCCTGCCATAGGAGCAAGCGCAAGCGGCGGCAACAAGCCGCTATCGGCAATTCCGAGAAACTTTGCCAACTTATTTACGCTTTGCCCGCTATTTTTCATGCATGTCTACTCCTTCTATAGCGTTCCAGCCATTTGCGTACCAGTAGCGACACCAGTAAGCCGATGCCGAACCCCAACGCTATGCCTGCCAGCACATCGGTAACGTAATGCATTTTTAAGTAGACACGTGATACAGCGACCAACCACGCAAAGACAATCAACCCGTAGCGCAAATTACTTTTACTCAGCCGAAAAAATGTCACTGCCGCCGCTACCGCACCGGTGGTGTGCCCTGACGGAAAGCTCGACGTGTCGCGCGTTGCAACAAGTAAATTGAGATTCTCTATCACATTGTAAGGACGCGGACGCTCAATAAGCGGCTTGATGACATCTTGGACAAGCACAAAGGCAATGATTAAGCTACACACCATCGCAATGGCGGGGATTTTGTTGCGCGTGAAGACAAACACAATCGCAGCAAAGACAAGCCAAATGGCGACCTCGTAAGCGATTCTGCTCACAAGCTGAAACAAGCTGTCTATGACAGGCGGAAAAGAAATGGAGTCCACCCATCGGATGATTGATTTATCGAAACTGTCAATGGCAGTCAGCATGAAAATTCTCCTTTTTTCTCAAGATACATAGGGGCGCTTTCTCCACAATTAAATGCGTTCATCAAGCAGCGGCACGTATTGTCTGCGGAATTTCTCGAATGTGCCGCTCTCAATTTCAGCCCGCATACGCGCCATCAAGTGATTGTAAAAATACAGATTGTGTGCCGCACAAAGCCGCATGCCCAACATTTCACCGCTCACAAGCAAGTGCCGCAAATAGGCGCGGCTGTGGGTTTGGCAGACAAAGCATTGGCAATTGCCTTCAATGGGACTTGCATCCAATTTATATTTTTCATTGCGCAGGTTCATGCGCCCTTGCCATGTTTGCACATGACCGTGACGTCCATTGCGGGCGGGCATGACACAGTCGAACATATCAATACCGCGGGCAACGGCCTCAATGAGATTGCACGGCGTGCCGACACCCATGAGATAACGTGGTTTGTTAACCGGCATATACGGCATAACGGTTTCGATGATATGATACATCACCTCAGCTGGCTCACCGACGGCCAAGCCGCCGATGGCATAGCCGGGCAAGTTGAATTCGGCGATGGTTTTCATGTGATCAATGCGCAGGTCGTCATATGTGCCGCCTTGATTTATTCCAAACAGCATGGTATTCTGTGAGACGTCTTGGTGTGTGTCCCCTGCGTGTTCACTCCATCTTGTTTTGCAACGTTCTAGCCAACGCGTTGTGCGTCGGCAAGATTGCGCTACGTATTCACGTGTGGCAGGGTTTCCTACACATTCATCGAAGGCCATGATGATATCGGCACCCAAGTCCATTTGAATGTCGATGCTCTCTTCGGGGCCCATAAAAATCTTACGTCCGTCGATGTGTGAGTTGAACGTCACGCCCCCTTCGGTGATTTTGCGCAGCCCTGCCAACGAGAAGACTTGAAAGCCGCCGCTGTCGGTCAAGATAGGCTTTTGCCAATTCATGAAGCCGTGCAATCCGCCTAAATCTTTGATGATTTTTTCGCTCGGGCGCAGATGTAGATGATAGGCGTTACACAACGCCACTTGGCAACCGACTTGCTCTAAATCGTACGCCGAAAGGCCGCCTTTGATGGCGGCCTGTGTTGCCACATTCATAAAGAACGGCGTTTGTATTGCACCGTGCGCGGTGATAAATGCACCGCGGCGGGCGTTTTTGTCTTGTGAAAGGAGTGTAAAGTTGTTCATTACCGTTTCCTTAGTATATATGCCTTGCTGACGACAGCGATTTCAAGTCCAAATGATGCCGCTGCGTCACCCAAATCCCAATCGTTATCAACACTGCGTGAACGCCACGTTTCCTCTTCGACAACAAACCCCGCCTGCTTAAAGCGCTGTACCCACGTCAATTTGTCGTTGCCGAACCAATTTTCTTTGCCCCATAGGTCAAATGTTTTTTGCACGATGTCGTTATCTTCAAATTCGCCTTCAATCGCAAAAATATAGCCGCCCGGTTTGAGGACGCGGTAGGCTTCGCCGATGCCGTCCATTTGGTCTACGCCGGCATAACGCAACGAGCCGAATCCGATACTGCTTGTGATTGTATCAACCGAATTGTCGCGGATAGGCATATCGGCGGCGTTGAAACAAGCTAACTCGATGTTGACCTCCGGGGCATTGGTTCGCAAGAATTCATGCCACTTTTCGATTAGAATGGGGCAAGCATCAGTGGCTAAAGCTTGTATATTGGGATTAATGGCAATAATATCGGGCAACAGCCCAAGATTTGGGCCGCAAGCAATATCCATCAGCGGCAAATTTAAGGCAGCGGCCTTGCGGCATAAGTTCATGTAGACATCGTTGCGAAACTCGTTTGCTTGCCCTTTATCACGCCAACGGCGGGCAAAATGACCGCCGGTCGTCCATTTTTCGATATCAGAGTCGCGGAATTGATCGCCCTCGCGCTCGCTGCCATAGTGCGGGACACCATCCTTGATAAACAAGGGAGCTTTGTCGCGAATTTTGTCGAATAGAGCCACGCTGCCACCTCCATTATATCATCAACATGGCGTCGCCAAATGAAAAGAATCGATACTTTTCGTCTACGGCTTGCTTGTATGCATTTAGGATATACTCACGGCTAGAAAACGCCGAAACAAGCATAAGCAGCGTGCTTTCCGGCAGATGGAAATTAGTAATCAGACCATCGAGTACTTTGAATTGATAGCCGGGATGAATAAAGAGTTGTGTATCCATTTCGCCGGCTTTTAATTCACCCTCAGCGGCGAAAGATTCAAGTAAGCGGCAGACCGTTGTGCCGACGGCAATGATGCGGCCACCCTTTTGGCGACAAGTTTGGATGGCCGTGACCGTTTCCTGTGGTAAAATGGCGTGTTCACTGTGCATGATATGGTCGCTGACATCATCAGCCTTAACGGGACGGAATGTTCCGAGACCGACATGCAACGTTACATCGGCAATCGTCACGCCGTTGTCAGCAATTTCTTGGAGCAATCGTTCGGTAAAATGTAAACCCGCGGTCGGCGCAGCGGCTGAGCCGCTTTCTTTAGCATAGACCGTCTGATAGCGGTCGTTGTCTTCCAATCGCTCTTTAATATACGGCGGCAGGGGCATTTGTCCTAACGCATCCAGCGTCTCGTAAAATGGCGTGGCGCACTCAAAGCGCGCAAGGCGCGTGCCATCCACGCCGAAGCCTTCGATTTCAGCTGTCAGTTGCCCGTTGCCAAAAACCACGCGCTTGCCGGGCTGTAATTTCTTGCCGGGTCGCGCAAGACATTCCCAACGCAATACGCCGTCAAGGGACTTGTCATTGAGCAGCAATAACTCACATGCGCCGCCGCCCTCCATTTGTCCGAGCAGTCGCGCAGGCAAGACTTTGGAAGTGTTGCGCACCAAGCAATCGTTGGGGCGCAGCAATTTCGGCAGATTAGCGAACATATTGTGTTCGACTGCGCCCGTGCGACGATCGAGGACAAGTAAACGTGAACCGTCACGGTTGGCCAACGGCGTCTGCGCAATGAGTTCTTCAGGTAAATCGTATTTATAATCGGATGTTTTAGTAGACACTCAGCTCACCGTCCTTATCTCCACGCCGGGATAGAAGAATTGTAAAATGGCGCGGTGGCTGTTGCCTGCAAGCGCCATACCCTGCGCGCCGTATTGACTCATACCGATATTGTTGCCCCAACCGGAGCCATGCAGAATATATTCACCCGTATTGTCGCCTGCACCGATAGCCTGTAACCCACCACTCGTCAAAACGTACAAATCGGCATCGGCGGCAATAACATGCGGCGTTCCGTCGATGCCGATAACATACATACCGGCGGGCGATGACGGTGCGCTCTGCCCGGTTTCACTCTGCGTCGTAATATCAGCCAACTGTCCGCCGACAGGGTCAATCCAAAAGCGCTGACTGCGCGGTGGTGCACCTAAAACAGTCCGCGCACGTTCGCGCCTAAAACGGAAGTGCTGCCCATTTTCATTGACAAACGTCAACGTCAGCACATTGTCCGACGGCGTACGTTCCTCAATGAAAGCGTTGACAATGTTGCCAGCAACCGTATTGCCGTCTGTGTCACGCAAGCCGCGTAAGCGTTCGGTAAACTGCTCGTTGGTAAACGTCCGTGTCCAGTTGAGATTATTTCTCGCAAATTCATACGGCGCAGCGGCTGTCGACTCATATGTATAAAAGTTTCGCGCCGCCGGCATGAGGTACGGGTGCGTCAAGTGGTTTCCGGGAACCCAGACATTACTGACATTTTCATTCATGCCGCCGCTCATGGCATGATAGGTTGTCATGGCAACACGATTGTTGTTGGCATTGAACATGTATACACCAATGGTTTCGTCAACAGCTCTGTCAGTATTTGCCGTGGCGCGGCCGCGGCCGCGGTAAACTTGACAACAAGTTGTAGCGCATTTGTCAAAGCCATGTTCTCTGCCAGGCCCTCTGTGCGGCGAGAACAGCTCCGTACGAAAGGGACGCGCAAATGCAAAACTTCGTGCCGCAATGGCTTGTGCTCTCAGCGCGTCAATATGCCAGTGGTTCATCATCTCCCACTGCACAACGCCGCGCAAATACTCTTGCATCGGCAAAACATTTACCACGCGCATATTACCGCCGCTGATGCGCAGAAACTCAAAACCGCCGTTGAAGCGCCGATAAGCGCCGTCATCACGGAATGAACTATGCACAAATCGAGTTTCGGCTGTTCCCGTGCTGATAGGACGGATACCCAAGCCGTGTATGGCATGATCGTATTGTGCAAGCACCGCTCCTGTGTTAGCGTTAGTAATGGTGATGCCCGTTGCCGAACCACTGCGGGGCGCGATGATAATAGCGGTAGCAGTAACAGACTGCTGGCGCGTAAAGATACGCCCATTGCTGTATGTACCAATTTCAAAGCCGCTGCCCACAACGTTCTCCAAGCGCACTTGAGATAATAAGCCTGAGCCATGCGCCAAGCCGATACGCATAATGGGATTAGATGTAACCGTCGTCGCTTGCGTTGTTGAAGGCGCAAGCAACGGAATTATGGCGACAACCAGCAATAAGGGAATTAGTTTTTTGAGTCGTTTCATTATTTTTATATCCTCCCAGGCTTGACATTATGCGCTGATGTCTTTATAATGGGTCGGTGACAGATGAAGTTTCATTAAAGTAGACATAATGCAGTATACAACAAATCTTTCGCAATTTCAAGCACCTTTTGTAAAATCAAGGCATTTTGGTGTCGATACGGGGATATGCTACTAGATATTGTGGTGTAAGCAGTGAGTCGTTTCCGTGCAACGTATGCCCTTACACTTCCTGTACTATTTATTTTACATTTATAAACACATGGAGGACAAATCACATGAATATATATGATGTTGGCGGCACGCGCTATCGCGTTGGTATCTTGGGCGCAACTGGCATGGTCGGGCAGCGGCTGTTGCTGCTGCTTGCCGAACATCCATGGTTCAACGTTACTACACTTGCCGCGAGCAGCCGTAGCGCGGGGCAAACTTATCAAGCCGCTACCGACGGTCGTTGGGTGATGCCAACAGCCATTCCGGCACGATTTTGCGATATGCCCGTCCGTGACGCAAGCGCCGACTTCGACTTTATTGTCGGAGAAGTTGACTTTGTCTTCTGCGCAGTGGATATGGATAAAGAATCGACACGGCTTCTCGAAGAAAAATACGCAGCGGCAGGCATTGGCGTCATCAGCAATAACAGCGCGACACGCGGATTCGACGATGTGCCGATGCTGATTCCCGAACTCAATGCCGACCACGCTAAAGTCATTGACGCACAACGCGTGCGTTTGGGTACGAGAACCGGCTTTATCGCCGTCAAATCCAACTGTTCGATTCAAAGCTATGTGCCGTTACTTTTCCCATTGCGTGATTATCAGCCCATTGCCGTTTCGGTTTGTACATATCAGGCCATCAGCGGCGCAGGCAAGACGTTTGACACCTGGCCGGAAATGGTTGACAATATGATCCCCTTTATCGGTGGCGAAGAGGAAAAAAGCGAGAAGGAGCCGCTGAAAATTTTTGGTGAAGTGCAAGACGGCAGAATTGTCAACGCTAAACGCCCGATTGTTACGGCGCAATGCGTACGCGTGCCGGTCAGTGACGGACATTTGGCAGCTGTAAGTGTAAAATTCCAAGAAAAACCATCACGCGAAGAGATGATTGCCCGTTGGCAAGATACCAAAGGCTATCCGCAAATTTTAGGCTTGCCCTCAGCGCCGCGGCAACTCATTCATTATTTCGAAGAAGATGACGTGTTGCAAGTGGCGACGCACCGCGATTTGGAAAATGGTATGGCAATCAGCGTCGGTCGTTTGCGCGATGATCCGGTCTTTGACTATAAGTTTATCGGGCTGTCGCACAACACCTTGCGTGGCGCAGCTGGCGGTGCGGTATTGATGGCAGAGCTGCTGGCGGAACAGGGGTATATTGCCACGAAGCCGCAAAGCGGTTTGTAAAGAGTGGAGAGTAGAGTTATGAAAACACCAATATTTACAGGCTCGGGCGTTGCCATTGTTACGCCGTTTGAGGGCGATTGTATCAACTTCAAATTATTTGGACAGTTGATTGATTGGCACATCGACAACGGCACAAATGCCATCATCGTTTGCGGTACAACGGGCGAAGCGTCTACATTGAGCATTCCCGAGCATTTGTCGGCCGTTGAGTTTGCTGTCAAACACACGGCAAAACGCATGCCTGTCGTTGCCGGCACGGGCAGCAACGACACCAATGACGCGTTGCATATGAGCCAATCGGCGCAAAAGCTGGGCGCCGACGGTCTGTTGGTTGTGACGCCATACTACAACAAAACCAGTCAGCGCGGGCTTGTCAAGCATTTTGAAACCATTGCTGACGCAGTAAATATTCCCATCATGCTTTACAATATCCCCTATCGTGCCGGCATGGGTTTTCAGCCCGATACATATAAAATATTAAGTAAGCATCCCAACATCAACGGGGTCAAAGAGGCAAGCGGCGACTTTACTTTAATTTCGCGAACACGCGCACTATGCGGCAACAATTTGCACATTTGGTCGGGCAATGACGACAACACGTTGCCTATTCTTTCCATGGGCGGCCAAGGCGTAGTCAGCACCACGGCCAATGTTGCGCCGCGTATGATGAGCGACTTATGCCGTCTATGCTTTGAAGGGAAATTCTCCGAGGCACGGGCGATGGCGATGGCACATCAAGCATTATTTGACGCGCTGTTTGTTGAAGTCAACCCCATCCCGGTCAAGACAGCGTTAAGTCTGATGGGTTGGAACGTTGGGCCTTTGCGCATGCCGCTATGCGATATGTATGACGAGCAAGTTGCGATATTGCGACTCGTGTTAGCAGGCTATGATTTGGTATAATCTTTCGGTGGCTAATCTAGTGTTAATTGCGAAGCAATTAGGTAAGTGCGGCTTTGGTCTTCTGTAGACAGCAAATTGATATAGTTGGAGCTTAAGTTGCATGTCATGCAATGATATGCCCGCCGCTAAAATCAAAGAGGGGCCCCACGGCGCCCGCTCCGTGGGGAGATAAACATATGTTGAATATTCTATTATCAGGTTGCAACGGACGCATGGGACAAGCCGTGAGTCGCGTTGTTTCTGTGCGTGACAATGCCCATATTGCGGCGGGTGTCGATGTTACTGCAGCACAAGGCAGCGATTATCCCGTATACGCCAATTTATCCGATTTTGACGGTGTAATCGATGTCGTCATTGATTTTTCGCACGTTGATAATGTGGACAAAGTGCTGGCATATTGCTTGGAACGCAAGTTACCTGTTGTGCTTGCCGTGACAGGTTATGACGAAGCAGCATTGAAGAAAATTCACGAGGCCGCGCAGTCAATTCCGGTATTTCAGTCGGCAAATATGTCGTTGGGCGCGAATTTATTGATGGATTTGGCTGAGAAAGCGGCCGCTGTACTGGGCGGACAATTTGACGTAGAGATTGTCGAGCGTCATCACCGCAACAAGCTGGACTCGCCCAGCGGCACAGCATTGAGCATTTATAACAGCATCGCCAAAGCCCTTCCCTACCAACCGCACCCGCAGTACGACCGCTCGCAAACACGCCAAACCCGACCGCACAATGAAATCGGCCTGCACGCAGTCCGCGGCGGCACAATTGTCGGCGATCATGATGTGGTTTTCGCCGGGCATGATGAGGTCATCGAAATCCGCCACAGCGCGGCAAGCCGTGAGATTTTCGCAGTAGGGGCGGTAAGCGCAGCGAATTTCATTGCAGAGAAACCGCCGGGGCTATATGGCATGGGACATCTAATTAACGATTGAGAAAATGGGCGCATGGCTTGCAAATTGCGAACAGTAAACCCCGACCCAAATTCAGCGGTTAATTCTTTGGACAAATAAGTCAATAACCCTTTGCCATATTCGGCGCGCTCGCCAATAGCCTCAGCTATTTCTTTGCCTATTTCCCAATATGCCTCAACCATTGCAAAATTGACAGCGGCATAGACTTTATTTTTAGCAGTCAACAGCGTTTCGCGGACTTTGCCGTAGGTGTTGCCGTGTAGCGTTGTTAGCTCATGGTTCATCATTTATCCCCAACTTTCAGTTTTGCACACGCTGTGTGCAAAATTCAATCATACAGAATACAAGCATATTGTACCACACTTTGGCGGGATTTTCAACCGCCAATGAGCAAAAAGAGGTAGACATTGCCCCGCCGTTGTGATATACCCATGTCATGGGTAGAAACATTCGGTATACTACGCACACACGCACCCATCGGCGCGTGAAGTTTATATTATCAGAGGTGTCGGCATGATTTTCTATAACGCAAGAGCCATTATAATCAAAAACGAAAATGACAATGAAATGGTTTTAGTCCAACGATGTTTCAGAACAGGTATTCCAAAGCACTTTGAGTTTCCTGGAGGTTGTAACGAATGGGGTGAATCCATCATAGACACGTTGAAGCGTGAAGTGATGGAAGAAGTAGGGTTGACGGTGACAAAAATCTACGGGGTAGAACATCATAGCGATACAAACGATGTAGAAACATTTATGCCATATTCGGTTTATTTCGGAAAACAAGGTTGGACTTTTAAGTCTGGTGAGCTTGAAGGAGAGCGTGGAAAATCGGTAGGGGTGCATTTTAAGTGCGAAGCGATTGGCACTCCGCTTGAAAACGGTGATAAAACAGTAGACATTCAATGGGTGACGCCAAAAGAACTGAGAGCGTTGCTTGACGAGCCGAATATGTTTGGGGCAATTGACAGGGGTGCGGCAGAGTTATATTGCTTGGAGCGCGGAGTATAAGCATTTCCACCACTAACGCTTAACCCCCGACCCACGCCGTGAATAGGCACATTCTGAACAATAAATCCCGCAGGATAGGCAAGCCCTATTTTGTGGGATTTTGGCGTTTGTATAAAAAAGTCCTTGACAAGTGGTTACAGGCCCTTGACGCGAATATTTGGGCACAAATGTCTTTCCAATAAACGAGTTGAAAAAAACAATCTATACTGTTTTATGCGCCCATTTGTTTAACACCGATGCAACGTCGTCGCCCTTTGTCCAATGCCCACAGTCCGCATTGTCACCGCCCGCCAAGTGTTGCAGCCCACAATACCGTCGGCAACCAGCCCAAATTGCCGCTGAAATTCCCGTACCATACCGTCGGTACGCGGTCCAAAGACACCATCTAAGGCACTGCCGGTAAAACCCAACGTCGTTAAAGCATCTTGCAAGACAAGAACATACACGCCGCGGCTGCCTTGCCGTACTGTCGGATAACCCGCGCCGCCCGCGCATGCCGGCACGCCGAACCGCCTGTCAACGTGCACCCATGTCGGCGTTTGCCACAATGGGTCAACGTGACCCCATGCCCGCGACTGCATGGCCAGCGCATGAATACGATTGCGTTGCGCTTGCGTCATACCTTGCCCGATATCAAGGGCTGTGCCCGCGTAATGCTGCGACTGCGCAGCATGCCGCCCCTCCCAAATGCGCCGAAACGCCGCCCCAACACGAATGGGCGTGTTAAACGCCGCGCGCAAATTATTCCAAGCTTCCATTGTCTGCCGCGTTGTCCAAATAAAATTAGAGCAACTGTTGGCGCGGAATTCACGCACCGACAGCGTACGCCCCATGCTATATGGCATCGGATCGTTCAGCCCGCGCCAAAGTCGTTCGATAATATTATTGTTTGTGTTGTGTACAAAAATGGTTGGCATGATTTTGCTCCTTTCAGTCGCAGGGTGTCGTTTGGAGAGTTGAGAGCGGCGTTACGAGATTGTGTAATGTTTCATATGGCAACATAAAATCATGATTATCCGCCGTGAATACGTGCAACCCATCATCGGAAAGATAGAATTTCTCTTCATCAATGCAGTGCTCCAATCGTTTTTTGACGGCTTTATCGGCATTTAATTGAGCCTGCAACGCCTTGATAATTCTGCGCTTTATGCCGCGTTTACGCTTAAACAGCCTATATAATGGCACTTGCCACCCGTTTTTCCTATCCCATGTGTCGGCGGTGCGAACTTCACCGTGATATCGCCCATTGCCGTAGTGAAAGTCTAGCACATATGATACAAAATGTTCGCCATCAAACGTTTGCTTGTGCGTGACACTTGCATCACCTATTTTTTCCAAGTAATGCCCAAGTTTGGCGTAGTATTTGGCAATGCGCTTGTTGTCCGATGACGGTAAATTCATGACTTCACCCCTTGCCATGTTATGCATTTTGCGCTATACTTGTTACATGGAATTATACGATATTTTAGCTGAGCATTACGATGAACTTATGTCCCACTTCGATTACGCGGCGTGGAGCGATGTTTTTGTGCATTTGACTGCCGGACACGAGATAACATCAGTCGTGGATTTGGCGTGTGGTACGGGCGCGTTGACGGCAGAACTTGTCCGGCGCGGATACGACACCATCGGTGTAGATGCCAATGCCGATATGTTGTCACGTGCCTACGAGCGCGAGTTGGACACATTATGGCTCATGCAGCCGCTTGAAGAACTCGACTTATACGGCACCGTCGATGCCGCCGTTTGCTGTTTGGACGGTTTTAATCATTTTCCTGATTTGCGAGCTGTCGAGCAAGCACTGTCACGCGTAAAATTATTTCTTAACCCGCAGGGCATACTTCTTTTTGATATGCTTGCCCCACAGCACTTTGACAACATTGACGGACAGGCGTTTATCAACCAAAACCAAGATTGTTTCACGGCGTGGGAGTGCCGCATTGACGGCGCACATTGCCATTACGATTTTACGGTATTCAAACGTTTGGGAGAGCAGTGGCGCAAATTTAACTGTACACACCGGCAATTGATGATTGCCCCGAATGACATTGAAAAAATGTTGCAGCAGTTGGGTTTCACTGTGTTGTGGCATGACTTTCAGGGTGGCGGCCCCAAGCGAATGTTTTGTTTGGCAAAATTACCGTAACAAATACAATGGCGCGTTGGAGATAACGCGCCCTACACAGGAGCATATATGCACGATTTATATACTTTGGCAGAGACTTTTTTTAACCAATTCCCCACTCGATTTCGACGCAAGGCAAAACAAGCATTCTTAGTGCATTGCGGCGAAGAATTCCGAAAATTTGGCTATGGTAATGCCGATATTGTCATCCAAAAGAACAAAGGCTTGGGCGGCGAAAACTTCATCGTTTGGCCGCCGGAGCGCACCGATGCCGAAATTTTCATTACCGCTCATTACGACACGCCGCCGCGTAGCGGTTTTTTTGTCTTAGCAGCCCCACTCGTAGGGCAGGCTTGGAGCATGGCCATTATGCCGATTATCGGCCTGATTTCCGGCTTTCCTCTTGCGCTACTGCTCAACCTCTTTTTTTCCCAAGTGCTGGGGCTGTCCGGCCTGCTCTCATTTCTTCTCCTCAACGTTGTGTTAGCTATTCCGACCATAGTGTGTCTCAACCTGGCAAACAAGCATAATCACAACGACAACGGCAGCGGCCTGCTGGGCGTTTTCCACATTGCGGCGCAGGTGGCACGTGACCCTAAACTCAAAAGCAAAGTCGCTTTTGTGCTGTTCGACAACGAAGAATGGGGCCTGTTCGGTGCGCGTGCTTTTGCCAAATGTCGGTACAAGCAAAATTGCTCCGCCAACGCGCCCGTTATCAACCTCGACTGCATTGGCAACGGTGATACAGTCTTGCTTACCGCCAAAACGAAACATAACATCTGGCAGGCGCTCGGCATACACTTGCAAGACCAAGGCTTCAACGTCACACAAAAGAAGAGTTTTCTCACCTTTCCTAGCGACCATTTATGCTTCCCGCGCGGGGTCATGTTAGCGTTTGCCAGGAAATCAAAATTTGGATCCTTGTATTTGCCACGTATTCACAGCGGGCGTGATACTGTTTGCGACATTGATACTGTGGCACGGTTGGGTGACGCGGTAGTTGAGTATATGGGCACACTGCCGTAGAAGCAATTCATGAAAAAAAAACGGGCGGTAATTTACCGACCGTTATAGCCCTATATTCTCTTTCAATCCCATATAACTCTCTGATAATTACATCGTCCAGCCGCCCTTCCCGCTTCAACACGGTCGCCCGGAAGTGACCAATCTCTACCCGTCAACCAAGATACCAGCCACTTGGATTTGAAGCGCATAGTTATTCTTGAGTCATTTCACGCTTCTCCACCGGCGATCCGCCGTGCCAAATCTTCCACCCGCCGCACAATCTCCGCCATCGTTTCCAAAAACACCGCGTCACTCTGCCCTGTGGGATCGTCCAGTCCCCAATCTTCACGATGTTTACAAGGCAACAGCGGACAATCGACATTACAGCCCATCGTAATCACCACATCGAGCGAGGGAATGTCGGCCAGTAATTTCGGGCGTTGTGTTGACGCCATATCAATGCCGTATTCCTGCTTAACAAGCCGCACGGCATCGGGATTGATGTTATCCTTTTTGTACGTGCCTGCGCTGTAGCTTTCAAACACGTCACTCGCCAAATGTTTACCCAGCGCCTCGGCCATTTGGCTGCGGCAAGAGTTGTGAACGCAGATAAAACCTACTTTTTTCATCTCAACTCTCCTTTTCTTTGGCAAACGCAAACTGATATACCGCATATGCCAGTACCGCACCAATGACTTGCATGGCAATAAAGACAAGCGCGTCTGTCGGCCTTATCCCCGAAGTTGTTGCGGTCAACATCCGCGCAATGGTGACTTGCGGATTGGCAAACATAGTCGAAGATGTCGCTATCAACTGTCCGCCAACCAAAAAAGCAACCATCATGGGGATATGCGTCGATTTCGCTTTGATCAACATTAAAATCGCGAGAATTAAAATAAATGTGCCGATGACTTCTCCAAAATATGCGTGACTACGCACATTTTGCGAAACGGCAAAGACAACACCAACTTCATCCCAAAACATCAAGTGCGTCACGGCTGTGCCAGCTAGGCCGCCCGCCATTTGAGCCAAAATAAAGAAAACGGCTTTCTTCGCGCCAATCCGCTTGTCCAATGTCATAATGATTGTCACAACCGGGTTAAAGTGTGCGCCGGAAATCGCACTAAACATTTCAATAAGTGCCATCAACACAAAGGCAACAGCAATGGCATTGGCGAGAAGCGCGATGCTCTTGTGACTGTCCAGCACATAAACAAAGAAAATCATGGACGCCACCGCCGCCATGACCAAAGACATTGAGCCTAAAAATTCGGCTGTCAGCTCGGTACGTGTCGTGCGTTGGTTCATGTCTCTATTGCTCCCCCATCAGCAACGTCATAACAGCCTTCTGCACGTGCATACGGTTCTCTGCCTCGTCATAAATCTCGCTCGCATGCGCGTCAAACGTCTCTTGGTCAATCTCCTCGCCGCAATGCGCGGGCAAGCAGTGCAACACCAACGCATTCGGCTTGGCATATTGCATTAATTTTGCATTAACTTGATAGTCGGCAAACGCTCGCCGCCGTAATGCCGCCTCATCTTCCTGTCCCATGCTCGTCCATACATCTGTGACCACAACATCAGCACCGTCTGCCGCTTCTTTTGGGCTTTCGGTCAGCATAAATTTAGAGTTATCTTGCACAAAATCCATCACTAACGGGTGCGGCTTATAATTCTTAGGTGACGCCACCGCTACCTCCATATTGCACTTCAATGCGCCGACAATTAGCGAATTGCAAACGTTATCGGCACCATCACCAATGAAGCAAATTTTCAGTTTATCCAACGTATGCAGCCGCTCGCGAATGGTCATCAAATCGGCCAGCACTTGACAGGGATGCCACACATCGGTTAGCCCGTTGATCACAGGAACAGACGCATGCTGTGCCAACTCTTCCACATCATTGTGCTTATACGTACGAATCATAATGCCGTCAACGTAACGACTCAATACCTGCGCCGTATGCTCAATCGGCTCGCCGCGCCCAAGCTGCAACTCATTGCCGCTCAGAAACAAGGCGTGACCGCCCAGATGGAACATGCCCGCTTCAAACGACACCCGCGTGCGCGTCGATGACTTGGTGAAAATCATCCCCAATGTCTTGCCCTGCAGTGTTTTGTGTGGCAATCCGTGCTTGTGATTGTATTTCATCTGATCACCGAGATTGAGAATTGTCTCAATCTCGGCGGGGGTAATGTCGAGTAGTTTCAATAAGTGTTTCATAGTATTTTCCAGCCTTTCTGTAATCTTTCTATGCCTTGTGTCAATTCATCTTGCCTAATTGTCAATGGCGGCAACAATCGCAACTGGTCAGTTCCGCTCGTCAAGGTCACTACGCCGTTTTTCAGGCAATTTTCGACCAATTTTCGCACGTCAGATCCGATAGTCATGCCAATCATAAGCCCAGTGCCATGCAACTTTCCGGCGAATGGCATACTTATCAATGCTTTTCGTAATATTTGCGCCTTTTCCGGAATATTCGGCAATTCTGCCTCAATAATCTCTAATGTCGCCAACGCCGCCACCGCACAAATAGGATTGCCACCAAACGTTGTGCCGTGCGTGCCGGGCGACAATACATCACTACATTTTTCATTGGCCAAAATGCCGCCCAGCGGCAACCCGCCCGCCACACCTTTGGCAAATGTAATTACGTCCGGCATTGCACCCAAAGCTTGACAAGCAAACCACTCACCCGTTCGCCCGATGCCGCATTGCACCTCATCGGCAATCAGCAACCAATCGTTTTTGTCGCACAATTGGCGCAATGTTTTCCAGTATTCCGGCTGCAACGGCAAAATACCACCTTCACCTTGGATTGGCTCGACTAAAATGGCGCATGCATTGTCTTGCAACCCTTCCAATGCTTGCATATCGTTGGCGGGAATATGTACAAAACCCTCAACAAACGGCATAAAATGTTGATGAAATTTCGGCTGCCCCGTTGCCGACAATGCCGCCATCGTGCGCCCATGGAAAGAGTTTTCTAACGTAACAATCACATGTCGTCCTGCGCCGTACTTATCGTGCGAATACTTTCGCGCCAACTTAATGGCTGCCTCATTCGCCTCTGCGCCCGAATTGCAAAAAAAAGCTTTGTCCATGCCGGAGATGGCCGTCAACTTCTCGGCCAGTTTGGCCGCCGGAAGTGTGCCGTACAAATTGCTGACGTGCGCCAGCGTTGCGGCTTGTTGACTAACAGCTTGTGCCCACTTCGGATGTGCGTGGCCAACAGAGCTGACGGCAATGCCGGACGCAAAGTCAATGTAGTCTTTGCCGTTGCTGTCGTACAGTCGCGAGCCTTCCCCTTTGACGAACGTGACATCAAAACGTCCGCCGTAGTTGTTCATTAAATGTGACATATTATATCTCCTTGTGTGTAGGGGCAACTTGCATTCGCCTCTACAGAATCATCGTCCCAACGCCGCTATCGCTCAACAACTCCACCAAAATCGCGTGCGGCATCCGTCCGTCCAAAATATGCGTACGGCTTACGCCCTCGCGCACGGCTTGCACGCAACAATCAACTTTTGGCTTCATACCGCCCGAAATCACGCCCTCCTTAACTAGTAACGGCACTTCGTGCAACGGCACGACGGGCATTAAGCTGCCCGAGTCATTTGGGTCGCGCAGGAGACCGCGCACATCGGTGAGCAGCATTAACTTCTTGGCTTTGAGCGCAATGGCAAGCCGCGAGGCGGCAATATCGGCGTTGATATTATAGCTTTCGCCGTTTTCGCCACCTGCAACTGTTGATATAACAGGGATATAGCCTTTGTCAATTGCATCCAGCACAGGTTGTGCATCAATGTTATTTAGTTCGCCGACGAAACCTAGTTCGGCGTTAAGCTGTTTCGCCATCATCATACCGCCGTCTAAGCCCGACAGACTCAACGCCTGCCCGCCACGTCCGGCAATTAATGCCGCCAACTCCTTGCCAATCTTACCGCATAGCACCATTTGCACAACATCCATCGTTTCCCGGTCAGTGTAACGCAATCCGTTGACAAACTTCGGCTCTTTCCCAATTTTTTTGAGATGCTCGTTGATTTCCGGCCCGCCGCCATGGACCAACACGACTTTAATGCCCACAAGTTGCAGCAACACAATGTCACTGATAACATTGCGTTTCAATACCTCGCTCGCCATCGCCGCGCCGCCATACTTGATGACGATAATATCGTCCTTGTATTCCTGAATGTACGGCAGGGCTTCGCTAATAATTTCGGCCCTGCGTAGATTTTCTTGTTCTGTCATAGTTGATTCCTTTCAGTCACGCCTCACGCCGCCGCCTTATCGGCAAAACTTCGACTTTACAACTTCCAACTTCATTGCCTGCAGCAATTACGCGAAAATTTTCAGGCATTCCATTTTTTCCGGGCAGCTGTTCGGCAGCTCTAACTCCTATACTCCCCATTTATTTTGACATACTCATAGGTCAAATCGCACCCATACGCCTCGCCGTAGGCCGCACCTTCGTTGAGTTGGATGTCAATATCAATGTCATCGTGTTCGAGGATTTTCCGTGCCAACTCCTCATCAAAATTCAAACCTTTCCCATTTTGACACACAACGATTGTCTGTATATCATCTGAAAAAGCAACTTCCACGCCATTTTGGTCGAAATGCACGCCCGCGTAGCCCATAGCACACAACACACGCCCCCAGTTGGCATCACTACCGAAGATAGCTGCCTTGACCAACGATGAATCCACCACACTCTTTGCCAATGTCAAAGCATCATGCTCGTTCGCCGCGCCGCCTACCTTTGCCGTAATAAGCTTTGTCGCACCCTCCCCATCGGCCGCCATCATGCGCGCCAGCTTGCGGCACAGGGCTTGCAGGGCTTCGACAAACCGCGCGTAATCCTCGTTTTCGCTTTCAATACACGCGTTGTCGGCGCGGCCATTTGATAGCAGTATCACCATATCATTGGTCGACGTGTCGCCGTCAACGCTGACACAGTTAAATGTCCTATCCACCACATGACGCAAAGCATTTTGCAGCATTTTCCGTGATATGGCGCAATCGGTGGCAATAAATGCCAGCATTGTCGCCATGTTGGGTTTCATCATGCCTACACCCTTGGCAATCGCGCCGATGGTGACTCTTTTGCCACCAATACTCACGATCACAGCGTTTTGCTTGGGAATTGTGTCGGTCGTCATAATGGCCTGTGCCGCGTCAATGCTGCCGTAGGGCGATAATTTTTCCGCCAATGGCGACAGTGCTGCCACAATTTTTTCAACCGGCAATCGCTGGCCAATGACGCCTGTCGACGCTACCGCAATGTCCTCCGGTGCAATGCCCAGCACTTCGGCGGTCATTTGGCAGACCATGGTGGCATTCATCATGCCATCGGGTGCACAGGCGTTGGCATTGCCGCTATTGACAACAATCGCACGTGCTGTGCCGTTGGCAAGATTCTTTTGGGTAAGCTTAACAGGGTCGGCCTTGACAACGTTTTGTGTGTACGTTGCCGCAGCAACACATGGCGTGTCGGACACAATCAGTGCAAGGTCGAGTTTGCTCGAGTCTTTATAGATTCCGGCATGAATACCAGCAGTTTGAAAGCCTGTGACAGCAGTGATCCCACCATTGATGAAATTCATAAACCCATCCTCATTTTCAAAATCTGCACCGCCGCGCCCGATGCGCCTTTGCCGAGATTATCCAGCCGCGCGGCCAGCATCATGTGTTGGTCATTGCCGTACGTCAAAATCTCCATGCCGTCATTGCCTGCCATAATAGTTGGGTCGAGCTGTCCGCCATCATCGCCGTGACTGACAGGAAATACGTCAATAATTGATTCCAATTCGTAATATTTTTCGTAAAAATTGCGAACATCGTTCAGTGCCATCGACTTTGTCATTTGTGCAGGTGTAAGTGGCACGGTAACAAGCAAGCCTTGCGGAAAATCGCCCAACACGGGCATAAACCATGGCGGTGCGTTGAGTCCGCACACGGCTTGTATTTCCGGCAAATGTTTGTGTTGTAACTCCAGCGCATATGGACGCGGTGCTTTTAGCTTGTCATTGGTGGCTCGATTATTCTCATACTCGGCAATCATTGCCTTGCCGCCGCCGGTGTATCCGGTGATCGAAACACATTGCAACGCAGCATTTTTATCCAAAATCCCGTTTGCAATCAGCGGATAAATCAAGGCGCAAAACCCACTGGCATGGCACCCCGGCACAGCAATGCGGTTGCTTGTCAGCACGGCTTCACGGTGCGCCGGTGAAAGTTCGGGAAGTCCATACGCCCACCCCGGCGTTGTACGATGTGCCGTTGAGGCGTCTATGATAAGTAGTTCGGAATTTTCTGCCAACGCCACAGCCTCCCGCGCCGCTACATCAGGCAAACACAGAAACGCCACATCCGCCGCTTGCAATGCCTCGCGCCGCGCGTTGACGTCTTTGCGTTTGTCTTCGTCTAAGATAATCAACTCCATACTTCTGACGTTCCGCGACGTTGCCTGCGGCAACTCTGCGAAAGTCGACAGTTCGCCTTGCAAGGCTTCGAGCCGTTGTTGAATTTGTAAGCCGGTTGTGCCTTCGCGGCCGTCTATAAAAATTTTCATGGTGTACTCCTGTTTGTAGAAATTGCTTATTCGCCGTACCGCCTCATGTCATAAGAAAACCCAGTTGACCATTGCCGCTCGGCTAATGTGATATACACTTTTTCTAATCCTAAAATATCAGTCGTTAGGGTAATCATTTCATTATCTAGCGTTACTTCAAACGGCACGTTGGATTCAGCGATGGAAATTGCTGCGTACAACTCGGCAATATCATATTGAGAAATAAAATGCAACCTAGCTTGAGGTGCAACTGAACCTACCCAACAGCTTTCTACGTAGATACGCAAATAAACACTTGAATCGTATGCCCACACCTCAAATGCCGCATTGCGTGTTGAATTACCCGGTGCTTGTTCAAGGTTTCGATGGTCTGCTCCACAGATGTCACAATGGTAATCAACAAACTCGGTTTGCCCACACGCGACTAATAGAAAAATCATTGCTACAACGAGTGCAAAATATCTTTTCATGATTTTGTTCTCCTATTCGCAAAATAAAATTCCCGCCCCTACAACACCCCGCGCACTGCCTTAATATGCCTCTCCACCGCCTCCGGTGCAGGCCCGCCCGGCGCATTCCGCCCGGCAACGCATTGTTCCGGCGTAATCGCTTGCACCAAGCTTTCGTCAAATAGCGGACTAGCCGCTTGATATTCCGCCAACGGCAAATTATCCAACGTAACATCTAACTCAATGCACTTAGCCACCAATTCGCCGACAATTTTATAAGCATCGCGGAACGGTAAACCCTTGCGAACCAAGAAATCGGCGCAGTCCGTAGCGTTCATATAACCTTTGTCACAAGCAGCGCGCATGACTTCAACATTGACGCGCATCGTCGCCAACATCGGCGCAAAGACTTCCAGGCACAACATTGTGGTGTCGATGGCGTCAAAAGTCGCCTCTTTGTCCTCTTGCATATCCTTGTTATAGGCCAGCGGCAGGGCTTTCATCATAGTTAACAATGCCATCAAATCGCCGTAAACGCGCCCGCTTTTGCCGCGGATTAACTCCGCCATGTCGGGGTTTTTCTTCTGCGGCATGATAGACGAGCCGGTGCTGTATGCATCATCAAGCTCGATATAGCTAAATTCGGAGCTGCACCACAAAATAATCTCCTCGCAGAACCGCGACAAGTGCATCATAACAATTGACAAGCACGCGCAAAGTTCAATGCAATAATCACGGTCACTAACGGCATCTTGCGAGTTTTGCGAAATTTTTGCAAAGCCCAGTTCCGCCGCCGTGGCCACGCGGTCTATGGGATAAGTCGTAGTTGCCATCGCACCGGAACCCAGCGGGCAGACATCAACACGTTTGCGGCAATCTTGCAACCGTTCGATGTCGCGGCGAAACATCTCGGCATACGCCATCAAATGGTGTGCAAATGTTACCGGCTGTGCGTGCTGTAAGTGCGTAAAACCCGGCATAAGCGTATGCAAATGTTGTTCTGCCTTATTGCACAAAGCGCTCAATAATGCCTTCAACTGCCCATCCAACTCATCAATCGCCGTTTTAACATACTTACGCGTGTCGGTGGCAACTTGGTCGTTGCGGCTGCGTGCCGTGTGCAACCGCTTGCCTGCATCGCCGATACGTTGTGTTAACAGCGTTTCGACGTTCATGTGAATATCCTCGGCATCGGGTGAGAACTCTATTTTGCCATTTTCAATGTCGGCAAGCAGCTCACATAATCCGTTGACGATTGCCTCAACATCATCTTGTGCAAGAATGCCTTGCTTGCCCAACATTTTTGCGTGGGCAATACTGCCTTGAATATCTTGGCGGTACAGCCGCGCATCAAAGCGAATGGATGAATGAAAATCGTTGGCGGTTTTGTCGGTTGCACCGACTGTGCGGCCTGCCCAAAGTTTGCTCATGGGGATTCCTCCTAAGTAGAAAAGTGCTTATTAGGTACAATGTAAATTATCTATTTGCATAATACGAATATCTATCAAACGCTTCAACATTTCAATATCTTTATCGTTATAAATAGTGTCTTTGCCATAGCGATATTTGCTAATTGAGCTGGCAATGCAGGACAGGCGCTTAACCCCTCGAATATCTATCCAATAATAACCGCAACTTTTCTTAATGCCTTTCTTTTTATCCCTTTCCCGGCTTGCGACATTGGCGGCACAACCATCGCAAATAGCAATGTTGTCTTGGATATATTCAATAAGCGAATCGGAATCGGCTTGCTCCTCTACAATCTCTAAAAATCTTTCGAAATTATTGGGAGTATCCTTTAACCCGTATGGAATGCTTATGCGGGTGGGATTGGTGCACAGCACAAGAGAGTATAACTTTTTATAAGTGTATCGAACATATATCGGGCTTGCGGTTGGTTTTTCAATTTTAATTTTCATACCTTTGGCTATGGCGTATTCGTGTAATTCTATAAAATACGCTCTTTCTGCATCTGATAATGGAATTAGCAAGTCATCAAATGTAGGTTTAGCGACTTTGGCTGTTTGGTTTGGTTTTGTGTTCATAGCAACCTCACAAAATATACATTTTCTACTTCACCTACACCTTTTTCCGATTAAACACAAAAACAGCCCCTGCAACCAACACAACAATCAAACCAATGCAAATCAAAAACGCAGGGATGAATTCCGATGGTCGGCTTTCGCCGCTCAACAACGAAAGCGTCGAACCAGCAAGACTTACAGGGTTATATCGCGCTACGCTTGGCACGATACCAATAAGATTTAATACAATCACCGCACCGAGGCAACTGAACAAACTGCCGTACAGATTACCAAACAGTGTGCCGCCGAAGAGGAGCAGTGCCAACATCAAGATACCGAACAGCCACAGGCCGGCGAAAGCAAGGGTGGCGTGAGGCATCGCGCCAATCTCCCAAAAATACGCTGTATAGCCGATACACACCGCCAAGGATAACGCATAACTGACCGTCCACAGCAAGCTTGCACTCAGGAATTTAGCGAGGATAACTGTGCGGCGCTTCAACCCTTTGGTCAGCAGATTGGTAAGCGTACCGCGGCTCAATTCGTTGGACATAATGCCGCAAAAAACAATCACCAGCGCCAGCATGCCCAACTGTCCGATATTACTAAAAAATTGCGTCCACGCGTCCATTGCCGACGGTTCGGGCAAAGTCATCGTAATGCCTGTGTCCGCCATCGCACTTTCTAAAATGGTCGGCATCAAATGCGCAATCAACGGGCTCATCATGCCGAAAATCAAGAACGCTGCAAGCAAAATATAGAGCCTAAACGTTGCCGTGCTCTCAAAGAACTCTTTTTTTGTCATTGCTATAAACTGCCTCATTGCGACACCTCCAACAACAGGCTCTCAATTGACGTTTCCGCTGTTTCGACCCGCGCCGGCAACATATTGTGTTCTCCCAGTAACCGCACCACTTCGCTTGCATCAATTTCCTGCTCAAATTCCAGCGTAATAGCCTTAGATTTGCGCTGAAACTTCAAATCATCAATAGCAACATCCAGCACGATTTTACCTTTATTCAGCACTGCCACATGGTCGCACACCCGCTCGACATCAGACAAAATATGCGTCGAAAACACGACTGTCGTTTTGCCTTTAATGGCTTGCAAGATATCCAGCACCTCTTTGCGACCCACTGGGTCTAAAGCAGAGGTCGGCTCATCGCAAATCAGTAGTTTCGGCTCACTGAGTAAGGCTTGCGCCATGCCCAGACGTTGCTTCATGCCGCGCGAAAATCCACCGATTTTCTTATTGGCATCAGACAATCCAACCAGTTCCAACAATTCGGTCGAACGGGCTTTAATGGCCTTGCGGTCCAACCCCACAATCTCACCGCATAATTTCAAATATTCTTTCGGACGCATATAATTGTAGAACTCCGGCACATCGGGCAAATAGCCAATCAGTCGATTGGTGTTCGTCGCCCCAAAACGCACCTGTTCGCCACAAACTTTGACGCTGCCGCCATCTGCTTTCAATAACCCCAAAATGATTTTCATTGTCGTCGTCTTACCCGCACCATTCGCGCCGATAAAACCAAAGATACTGCCCGACGGCACAGAAAACGATACACCGTCCAGCACATCACGCACGCCAAAACGCTTTGACAGCCCCTGAATTTCCAAAGCGTTCATGCTACTCATCCCCTCGCCCAATCGCAAAATATAAAATCGGCCCGATGATATTTACCAACAGGCAAATCACAAGCCACATAACGCGGTTTCCAATCCGATATGTATTATGTCTGAGAATGTGGACAACAGCGGCAATCATTAGGGCAAGCTGAACGAGAAATAGCGGGATAAGAAACGGCAAGAGTTCCATAAGTTGGTCCATGGTTTTTTCCTCCAATTATTGTTTTTTAGTTTCATTGTACACTTAGCTTTTATAAAGTCGCAGATGACGTGCAATTACTTCCGTAATTGCAAAACAATTCCCTTCTTATCAGCCATTGCTTGGAGCAGGCGCGCAACAGCAGTGGCTTTTTCTTTCAAAGGAGCCTGTTTATCAACTTCTCGTTCAATTTGCGCTATGACTGCATTGACATCGGCCAATTCAAGCAAGTTGACTGCTACGCAATAGAAACTCTTGCGACGACCGTCGTCGTAGTGTTTAAGCAGGTTTTGCAAGATTTCAACTTTGTTATTTAATTCAGCGCCATAAGCTTCAACGCCGACTTTCTGCGCCTTTTCCATATCACGGAATTGGTTTTTATGTGTGATGAACGAATCAGACGTATCTACGCCGTCATATTTCTTGCAAGGAAATTCCTCACACTGAAAGCAGTATTCCAATCCCTTGCGCTGGCAACATGACAACATACTGCACGAGCAATGCACTTTGGAAAACCCCTCACCCGCGCATCCGGGGCATCGCGAGTCCCCAACCGTATGGTAGCGCGGACATAAGCCACAGTTCAAGCCACAAACTGAAAAGAGAGGATTTTTTCTGACTTTGTATTGCATATTTTTCCTCATCGTATATTCTATCCTAATACTGGTGCTTACAAAACGGACATTTCGGATAGTCAAAATCGTGCGTTTTGGCACACGTAGGGCATGTTTTTTTCGGTACACCATCAAACACATCACTCATATTTGCATAAAATTCAACTTTGCTGCATGTCGAGCATACATAAACTTCCATCTCTATAGAGCCATGCAGTAAGTTTGACCATGACCCCGAAAAAAAGCCCGTTTGCCCAAGTTGAAATTTTTTATCGCCGATAGACGACATCTTTCCACTACAACGCAAACAAAGCGTTTTATCCATTGCTACATCCCGTCCCGCAACGCCTTCACCACAACCGGCAGCCCAAACAAGTTGATAAAGCCCTCGGCATCCTTTTGGTTGTAGCTGCTTTCATCAAACGTTGCCATTTCTTCGCTGTACAGTGAATGTGGCGAACTTACGCCGGCATTGATGACGTTTCCTTTATACAACAGGAGCTTGACTTGCCCCGTGACAGTGCGTTGTGTATTATTAACAAACGCACTCAATGCCTCACGTAGCGGCGTGAACCACTGCCCGTTATAAACCAAGTCGGCGAATTTCTGCGCCAGCTGCGCCTTAATGCGCGCCGTCTCTTTATCTAGCGTAATGGTTTCTAGAATGGCGTGGGCACGATACAAAATCGCACCGCCCGGCGTTTCGTACACACCGCGGCTCTTCATGCCGACCAATCGATTTTCCACTAAATCGACAATACCGACGCCATTTTTCCCGCCAATCGCATTTAGCTTCGCAAGCAATGCCACACTATCCATTTTTTGCCCGTTGAGTGCGGTGGGTGTGCCTTGCTCAAAGTCGATTATCACTGTTTCTTGCTCGTCGGGAGCTTTCATGGGTGACACGCCAAGCTGCAAGAGCGAATCGAAATCAGGCTGTTGCGCGGGATCTTCCAAATCCAATCCCTCATGGCTCAAATGCCATAGGTTTTTATCGCGCGAATAGCTGGTTTCTTTAGTAAATCGCAACGGAATATTGTTTGCCTCAGCATAATCGATTGCCTCCTCACGCGAGCTGATGCTCCATTCACGCCATGGCGCGATAATGGCCATTTTCGGCGCAAATGCCTTGATGGTCAATTCAAAGCGCACTTGATCATTGCCCTTTCCGGTACAACCGTGGGCAATGGCATCCGCGCCCTCTTTCTTGGCAATCTCGGCAATGCGTCGCGCCATAACGGGGCGCGCAAACGAGGTGCCTAGCAAATAGCCATTCTCGTAAACGGCACCGGCTTTGAGTGTGGGAATGACGAACTCATCGACAAACTCCTGCCGCAAGTCTTCAACATACAATTTACTTGCACCGCTCGCCAACGCCTTAGCCTCTAAGCCATCCAACTCCGCACCCTGCCCCACATCTGCCGTCACGGCAATGACTTCACAGTCGTAACTTTCTTTCAGCCACGGGATAATAATAGATGTGTCCAGTCCGCCGGAATAGGCTAAAACGACTTTTTTGATTTGTTTCATAGCAGCTCCTTTCAGACGAGCAAAGCCCACCCTTACGTCCATTCGATGGTATATTATAACACAGCCTAATTGGTATTGCAACCCCTTTCTGTATATTTATTCAAAAAATTTGCGTTTTTATTCGTCCATATAGCAAGATATAATCGGCAGCGCGTTCGGGTCATCGCACCTTACGTTTGCATATACTGGGCTATACAGCTTGGCGCCTGCGTTGAGCTGTTGATATAAAAAAGCCCCCGCCTGTGAAGGTAGGGGCTTTATTTCATCAGAAAATTTATGCTGAATATATCAAGTTTCCGCACAAGGAAAACCGCCTAACGCGCATGGCTAGACGGTTTTGTGTTTGGCTACAAAGATAACCTTTCATAGAATCAGCCGCTACATCATAAAATTCGCTAATTTTATGTTACTGATAATGCTTATTCTGTGTACTTAAATATATCTATCTGATAAAACTTGAAACTTTGATTTTGTTACATAAGAGCTATAACAAATATTTTCGTTAAAACTCAACACTTTTTTGAAACGAAACTGCATAGCAGGTGTTGTAATATATTGCATTACTTCTGATTTATGAACCCATTTGACCTCACTTGTTTCGTCAGATGGTGTAGGCTGTCCGTCTACATAGTCACAAATAAAATCAAGCATCACTTTTGTAGGCACATGAGTAACACCATCATGCCAAACATATTCCCCGACATTTGAATACACTCCTACTAAGCGTCGGACAGTGACCGTTATACCACTTTCTTCGAGAATTTCGCGCAAAACACCTTCTTCAATGTTCTCGCCAACTTCAATTTGACCACCCGGTGTATCCCAACCCCTGTGGTGGGTTTTAACAAGAAGCATATTCCCATTTTTATCTTCGATATAACCGGCAGCTGCCACGATATGTGTTGGAAACGCCATTGCTACACCTCACAAAATACAAACTTTCGCTGTTATGTTGACAGACCGCGAACGCAGGCGAGTTTGCTTATTTTGTCGCCCTTGCTTGTCTTTCAAACTGCAATAACTTTTTTATAACTTCGATTGTCGCTACATCTGGATTCATAAAACTTACTCTCTTGTATATTGTCGGACATAATCCAGAAAATTCTTTCCCAAGAATAGTCGCCGTCATTCCCGGATTGCACCCATAAGGGCAGTTAGGCTTTCTGCAATAATGCAAATCGTCCCATATAGTGTATTGCCAGTTTTCATCCAAAATTTTATCCGCATACTCGTCCATATGGTCTAAATAAAGAAATATAACCCATTTCACATTTTCCGTATCTCTTACCCAATCCTTGCCCAGCCTAACATAACAAAGAGGTTTGCCTTTGCTGTTGGCTCTCCATGCGTTATGAACCGACCATCCGGGATTCATCTTTTCTGTTCTTAGATATGCAACAAATTCCAATGCAGAATTTAACATTTCACCGTCAAGATAATAAGGTAAAACCTCTTCAATTTTCGGTTTGGTAGTTCGTTGTATTTTTGATGTTGTGATGTCTGACATTTACTTATCCACTTTCGTAAAGTATAAAATTTCGCTATTGATTGATACGCTATCGGCGTGGTCGGTTTTGCTTATTTGCTACGTTTTCTCTTTTGCTACCATATCTGCAATCGCTTCTTTATGTACCAATATCAGTTTTTTGATTTACTCAATCATTTCGGCATCGGGATTGTCAAATATAGCCCGCCCATGTGTGTTGCACATCCCTTTGAATTCTTTGCCGTATACAATGAGTGTATGACCACGAGGCGTACATTTATTGCAACAATCTGTACAAACAGAGCGGCCATTCCATGCAAGTTCTTTTATCCACTCGTCAAAGGAAACATCATTGACTCTGCCGATTAAGTCATCACGAACAGGAACAATAATACGATATGACCCAATATCTAAACCATGACCTGCTCCTTTGCCAAGACCGCGCATGAAAATATGACAAATTAGTTTTCCTTTATAATTACAACGCCATTTATTCGTGACTTGCCATGAAGGGGACGTTTTGTTTTCTCTCAGCCATGCAATAAACTCTAATGCAATTTTTTGTTTTTCATCATCAAGTGCTTCTTTGAATATGATTTCTGGTGTTGGTTTCGACATTTATGTTCCCTCGTTTCGGCAAATATAAATTCATTATTTTTCGGGCGTAAACCGTTTATTCGCTACAACCAATTTTTTCAAAATCTCTAATCCTTTAGCATCAGGATTTACCACTAAAAAAGCACAACTTTCAGGAAAAAGCTTACCCACATATGTTCTATCGAGTTTTGGACCACTACAGCTACATCTGTTACAAGGTTTAATATTTTTCCAAATAAATTCCTTAGTTTCATCGCAATCTATAAATTCATCCAAATATTTACGGTCGTGACCTTCTAATTCGGTTACTTGCCAATCTCCAACTGTAAAATGACGATGCCATGGATGTTTATTTCCGCCAAGGTCTATTCTACATGCTGCTTTACCTTTTTTGCCTGAAATTGACCAAGAATTTCCGGAAACCCAGCGAGGGTTCATATTATTTTCTCTTAAAAACTTGATGAAATCCATAGCATTTTGAAATGTATCTCCTTCAAGAAAACTGCCGACTACATCTTCGATAAGTGGCTTGGTTGCTCGTTGTTCCTTGATTAAAGCAACATAATCTATTGCTGACATAACTTTTTCCTCCGTTAATATAAAATTTCGTTATTGCTTGATACGCCATCGGCATTGTCGATTTTGCTTATTTTGTGCATTATTACTCAATAGGTGTCAATGTGTACATTGACGGATATTCTGCTTGAAATTCTTGTTTAGGGTAGACTTGAATAGACTGCGTTGGCGATTCGGACATATACACAATTTTATAACCACTTTCATCTGCCCATTGCTTAACTTTTTCGTTGCTATCGGACAACACAACATCAATTAGCTTGCCGAAATCATCAGAATTAAATGAGTGTTTAATATATCTCCGAGCAGGTATGGTAAATGTAACTAAATTTTCATCAACATTATCAAAATCCGAAACATGACCGCCAATAAAATAATTATATCCATCAGCATCAGCGGGGTCATTATACCAAAACCAATAGCCAACGAAAGGATCAATCACACTTTTCACTTGCGGCAGATATTCCGCTTGATATTTCTCCCACATTTTAGCATAAATTCCGCCATCTCCATGTTTTTGCCAGCCAAGTTTACCCAGTGTCAATCCTACAAGTTTGATTTCGCCAAGGGTTACGATTTCCATATTGTCTTTTTCAACAAACATTTTTTGCTCTCCTAATATAAAATTTATTTGAAATTGATTGCCGAGCCGTTGCTACGGCGGGTTACTTATTCGCTACTCTAAACTCCTTCTTTCTCCAATATCCTCACAAACTGCTCAATGGCTTCTGCCTCTTTCCCCATTGCCCTGCGCCCCTCATCTGCGAGAACCTTCCGCACAGCAGGGTCACGGAATGTTTCTCCGCCGGTTACCCCGGGGACGTGTTTCCATATAAACCCGCCGTAATCGGCGCACTCATCCAACGCTTCAATGGCTATCATCAACTCACTTTGCCATTCGGGAAACTTTTCTGCCAGTGAGCGATAATAAGGCAATGCTTCCTTGCGACCATATATTTGACATAAGCCATCACAATAGACACCCATTCTTCCTTCTATACCTACTTCGTCAGCAGATAATGCCGAAAAGTCTGCCGATTCTAAATCGTGCAAATACGCTTGCCATGCGTTAAATCCAATTTTCTTGCCGTTGATTTCGTCAGTCTTGCAGGCAAGAGATACCACCAATTTGAACAAGTCGAGCGCGCGTTCACGTTCGGGGGCGAGTTCGCGTTTTTCTTTCAACAATACATATTCAAGTATAGAATTTTCCCAATCATCGTGTACCACCGTTTCGGAATCAACATGAACCGCTGTTGTTTCAACCGCTTCCTTGCAAATGATTTTTCGTCCGCTATCTTCGTAACCAATTACGATATTGTATCGGTGCGTTCCGGCAGCAAGGTACAACACAGGATAACCTTTGTCAATGGCGGCAACGAAATCTTGACGGATTTGTTCGTTGTCCATATTTAACAGGTTGCCATCTTTGTCACGGTGAATGATTATAAATTTTGCCGCCCAACCTATGGCTTTTAGCAACCGCACTTCTGCCTCATAAGGTGCTTCGTTGATGCTGTTCATTGATTCATTGCCCCTCGTCCAAACGCCGGGTTGCCAAACAAAACGGTTTCCCATGCCGCTGTATGCCGATAGTTCCGCCTTATCAGTTTTTTCACCCGTAACGGCGAAGGTCGCTTCTAATATATTGATGATATAGTCCACTTCATTACCGTAATAATCAATAACGGGTATGTTGGGGATAATCTTACGGCTCATGTTAAAGCCGCCTCGAATATCCACATTGATAGCAAGAGGTGCAAAATACGATGCGTTAGCGTTTCGGCGCATGACATCGGACGGCGTTGCCCCGTGAAAACGAGAAAAGGCTTTGGTAAAACTCTCGGCGGTTTCGTAGCCATACTTCAAGGCAATATCTAATGCTTTGCGTTCCGACTTTATCATCTCTTGCGCGGCTAGTGATAATCGCCGTGAGCGGATATATTCACCGACTGTCATACCTGTAATAATCGAAAAAATTCGTTGAAAATTAGCCAATGACGAATTAGCACTTTTTGCAATGTCCTCAATATCCAATTCGTCGAGCAGCCTATTTTCAATATACCCGATGGCATTTTGCATTTCTTTTATCCAGTGCATATTTGCACCTCCAATCATTTATCAATGCAATCATACTACAAGGGCGTAATCTTATCTTGTCCTATAATGCTCGATTTTGTCCGAAATACAAAAATGTCCGTGTTGCTTAGAACACGGTATAAAATATAAATACTGCCGCCATGGCAATTCTTTCGGAATGGGCAGTTGACATTCTTGCACCATCACTATATCACATCTTTTGCGAAATTACCAACCCTCACTCGGCGAATATAGTAAATATGCAGCATAGCGGCGAATGGCTTCGATAGGTGTAGTTTTGCTTGAAAATACAGAGAGGGGGGGCAGGGGGCGATTTCCGGGCGGTTTTGCCACGCTTGTGCAGATTGGCTGTTTTGTCGCAATTTCGAGGACATTCTACTAATCGTTTTGGCAGTTATCGAAAATCAGAAAAATGACGCAAACTGCTTGACAGCGTGGCCTTTCAGAGGTTCGTGCAGAGCAAAAATCGCCCCAGTCCAACCTGCAATTTTCTTAGGGAGGGTGGAATTTTCACTAAGCAACGGTCTAAACAAAAAGCCATGATGTACAATACACCATGGCTTTTTATGCACCTCTACATTACATTATTTAATATCCTCACCATACCTGTCACCACTTGCTGTGCCTGAAACGCCATGTTTGAACGGAATAAGTACCCGCCGTGACTACACGTATTGCCCATGATTCTATGCTGGTACAACAAATGCAACGGGTCACGTGCCCAACTCGGAATGGTGTCGGTAAACGGCAAATCCTCGGGACGCACACCCGTTGGAATTTCATGCTCAAACAAACTAAGCAGCCGCCCCAACATAACCGCCGCACTCTGACGATCAACCGGCTCAAATGGACGGAACTTCAAGCCCTGCCACTGATACGACTCCATGCCCAAAATCACGCCCAGCTGCGCCAAGTACAGCACGTCAGGGTCGGTCGAGTCGGTAAACTGAACCGGATGCAGCGTTGACGGGTCACGGGACGCCACGAACTCCGAAATACTCATGCTGCTGACTTCCTCGATAAACCGAGCCGCTATGTCAGCGATATACTGACGCTTCATACCCTCCTGCCACTGGCTGCCCCGGCGCGCACGATAACTGACAATGCCGCGCTCGTAACCGTTGTAAAGATACGGGCGCGCCCAGCCCGTCGGCAGATGGTCGTACCGCCACAACGGATGCGCTGCACTCACGTTCTGCGGGAAGAATTGGAACGATGTATTCGGTGCCCACTGGTCGCCGTACCAGCCGCCAACAATAATCCGCGGATTGTGCCACCAGCCCGTCACGCTCGCCGGCGAACGCATATTGTTGCCATAAACCATCAAAAAGGATAGCAAAGGGTTGCGGACTACATCCAATTGCGTGAGTTTGTTGTTATAGACCCGCAAACTCATTAAGTGCCGATTATGCGACACATCCAGCTGCGTAAGGTCGTTGCCGGGAAGATTAAGCCCTGCCAAACTCGTAAAATGCTGCAACCCCGCCACGCTGGTAAGACTTTGTTCGGGCAACCACAAATCGAGTATATATGCTACGGCTGTGTCCATAACAGCACCCGTACCAACGATTTCCTCGGCACGAAGCGCACTGAGAAATCCGGGGTCGAAATCAGCCGTAATGTCACGCGGCGGCCGAATGACTATCGACAGCGGCATCAATCGCTCGCCAAACCCGTCTTCGACCCGCAATGTAAAGTTAAACGTGCCGTTTTGCGTCGGCATGCCTCTGAACGGAATCCCAAAGCCCCAAAGCTCCCCCATCGTTATGCCAGGCGGCAATTGCCCGCTGTGAAACGCGACAGTCGGCAGAAACCCCGGCAGACTGAACGGCAACTCAAAATTATACTCCCAACCAATCGACCCGTGCGGCATTGTCGTGTCTAAAAAACGCCCCGTTTCCAGTTCCCAAACCTCAATGTAATCGGACACATACAGAGTTCCCAGCTCGGTTTCTATGCGGTAGGTGAAATAAAATACGCCGACCTCGGTTGGTATGCCGTCAAATCGAATATGCCAAATATCAAAGATTCCCGGGAACAATTCGTCCGTTATCCCCGGTGGCAAACGTCCGTCGACTAAGCTAACATCAACAATCGGCGCCTCGGCACGGAAATTAAAACCGGGTCTTACAGGAGGTGACATATCAACAAACATACCCCGTGTCAGCATTGACATAACATACGGCGGGCGAACCGTTCGCGCCACATAGGCAAAAGGCATCCGCGCGACCACTGTGCCGTCGGTTCGTACATAAATATGCCCATCGTAAATTGTCCATGGCGCGGCTTCGGTGAGTTGAATCTCGGCATGAAACGCCGCCGTGTCGCCCGCGGCAACGGTTACCGTTTGCGTGTCAAGCGTCAGATGTGCCGCATTGTCCGGATTGTGCGTAAAGACGTAGGTAATATCGTATGTACGCGCCGTGTCGCTTGTATTGTTTATGTCGACTTGCATGGCACTCAACGCCGTCACAGTTTCATCCTCCGGCGTAAAGCTGCCGCCGAAACTAAGCGAACCTGTCTGCATGGTGCCGAATGTTTGTTGCCCCATGTTCGCCCATGGAATCAGCGGCACTCTTTCGTAAACCGCCGACACAACGGTATCGGCTTGCACCGCCGCCAACACGTCGATGTAGCCTGCACCGACGTCAAATACGCTGTATGCGACAGCTGTTCCGGGGCGTGGCGACAGTTGCGCTGCCGTGTTCATCATACGGGTTTTAATTTCTTGCGAATTCCATTCGTCAGCGGCGTTGGCACGGCTGTATTGTTTCATCAACGCCACGGCACCGGCAAGATGCGGCGACGACATTGACGTGCCGCTCATGTAGTCATACAACTGACCGGGATAGTCGTTTGCCGGATGCCACGGAGGCACGGCGGAAAAGACTTCGTACCCGTGTCCGACGATATCCGGCTTGATTTCAAAGCTGTCCCCAACCGGTCCGCGTGACGACCATTGCGTCAGCCAAACGGTATCGCCGTCAATGCCCGCGGCACCCACCGTCAGCGACATACTCGACGTGCCGGGAACACCTACGCTGAAATCAGCGGATTCATCACCGGCGTTACCGGCAGCAATGACAAAAGTCATATTCGGATAGGTCAGCATGAGGTTGTTGATTGCCACGGTATCCATTTCAACTGCGGTGTTCAATGCCGCGCCCAGCGACAAATTGACGACATCGGGTTGATCGTAAGCGGTCTGCTCAATGCCTGCCAGCACGCTGTCTTGCGTCGCCCAGCCGCCGGCTCCCAGCACGCGGTAGGCTATCACTTGTGCACCCGGCGCGACACCGAGAATTGAGTTGGCACCGTTGCCGGTATCGCGTCCGACAATCGTGCCGGAAACATGGGTACCGTGGTCGGTCATGCCGCGCTCGTCCATGTCGGGATGCGTCATGGGCGATGTTTCCATCGGGTCGTTGGTCGATTGGTTTTCGTCAAAGATAAAATTACGCCCGTAAAACGTGCCGTTGATGGCGTCGGCGGCGGTGATGTCGGGGTTGCGCGCTTGCATTTCGGCAAGCGTCGGGAATGCGCTGTCGAACGCGGGGTGGTTATAGTCAATGCCGGTGTCCAGCACGGCGACGAGTATGCCTTCGCCACGGTAGCCCATGGCGTGCAGATCGTCGACACGCATGGTGCGCCGTCCGTCAGCCATGCCGTAGGGCGTAGAGTTTGGTGTAATATTCAGCGGGTCAAGGGTATCGTCCCGTTGCGGAGGTATAAGCTGTCGGCGTTGGTTAGGGAGCACGACACGTACGCTGTCAAAGCCGGGCAGCAGCGCCACCATATTCGACGGCAGGGTAAGGCTTACGCCGTTGAGGGCTTGGCGATACTCCCAGCGAATTTCGTAAGTCGCGCTCGCCATGCGTGACTGTTCGCCGAACAGCACAGACAATTCGGCACGGAAGAGCTGATGCTCCTCCTCAACTCTCCGCTCAGCAGTATGCAGTGACAGCATGCGTCCTTGGGTTTGTGCGTCGATGACTTGCACCCCGGCGGGGTCGTGTTCGAATAATACAATGACGCTGACGGGCGTGTCATCGTCCGTCAATTCGTAATCACCCTCAAAGCCGATGAGTCCTTGATAGACTTGTCGTGCCGCGCGAATAGATTGTAATGCGTCCATTTGTTCGGGCGGCAGTAGAATCGGCAGTTCGCCGGGGGCTTGCACGGCATTTGCCGGCAGGATGGTTAAGAATAGGAGCAAGGTTAGAAGTAGGCTGAGTGATTTTTTGAATTTCATTTTTTCAGTGTCCTTTCTTACGTGATGTGAACGTGACCGGAATTTTGAGCGAATGTATTGGCCGCAGGCAGTCGAAAAACGCACTGCAAATGCAGTTGCGCTAGACTAAAAAAACCATGGTGGCAGATTATTTCCTGCCCATGCATTAAAATAACACACACGAACCGGGCAAAGTATCAGGTAGATTTGAAAGGAATTTTTTGCTATGGCTTTCGTACGCATGGCGGGCATTTACTAATACAATAATAATGGCGGCGCATTGGGGTAAAATGTTTTAACTTACTATATAACATATTGAGTGAAAAAGCAATCATTAGTCTTTGGAATTTTTGGCGACGGCTCAGTAAATTGCGACTAATCCATAAACCTCGACAATCATAAACCAACCGCAATCTCGCAGTATCACCACCCTGTCTTTACGTCCGATACGCCAAACAAAGACTTTCAAGAGTTTTTAATCCAAGATACATCCTTTGCCTTTGCAAACAAAAATATCTTCCACTACAAAAAATACAGCCATTATGGCTGGTGGCAATATCGGTGGCGTAGCGATGTCCGGAATAGCAGCATTCACTATGACAGGCGGCACAATCAGCAACAACACAGCAGAAATCAATGGCAACGGCGTGTTTGTGCCATCAACGAATTATCGGCAAGCAAAAACCCCACCAAACCGTTGAAAATGCAACAGTTAGGCGGGGTTTACGTTTTGGAGCGGGTGATGGGGATCGAACCCACGCGGCCAGCTTGGAAGGCTGAGAAGCGAAATGTTGCATTCGCTGCAACGCAATTGTTACGAGGATTTCAAGACATTATTGTCCTCTGTTTTGTCTGCTGATTGGTGGGCATTTATTTTATTTGCTGCGGCTTCTATCACATACTCGCTGGTGTCTGTATAGATGTTAGCCGTCACCTTGACATCGGAATGTCCCATCAAATACTTAGCGACGTTGAGCGGCACTCCGGCATCTTGTAAGTCAGTACCATATGTATGGCGCAAACAATACGGAACGAGGTCATCATCAACAACACTTATAATAATCTTATTCCGATATACAGTTGCGCCCATCGCTATATTTAACTCACGCTTGAAATTAGTCCAAAGACAACGCCCGCTAGAACCTGTATGTCTTTTTTTAGTAGTGGGTTGTGTAAAAATGGGTTGAAATGGACTACTACGCACGACTTTGAAATCATCAAGCAACTTTGATGGGATAGGAATAGAGCGAATGCCGGCCACACTTTTGGGCTCTTTTATTTCGTTTGAGCCTGACTCCTTAGCACGGCTGATATTGATACGAGCCTTGTCAAAATCAATATCACGCCAATCTAGTGCAAAAGTTTCACCAGGGCGTAGTCCGCAGTATAACATAGTTTTAATCCAAAGTCCGGCCCTATGAGTTTCGCAAAGGGCAAGAATATACTTGCGCTCGTGCGGGGTTATGCTCCTGTACGAGCCTTTTGTCGTTTTTGGCATAGTTAAAGCCTCGGCAGGGTCATAAATTATTATACGACTGATACGCGCTTGCTTAAACATAGCTTTTAACAAATTACGAACCTTAGAAGTATCATCAAAACTATATCCAGCACGCTTGTTTAATACTTGCTGCAAGTGCATATCGGTAACATCTTTGAGCCGAAATGTTCCTATGGCGGGAAGTATGTGATTTTTGAATTTAGATAAATAGTCTTTATATACCTTATCCGTCACATTTCCTTTTTTGTATGTTTCTAGCCATTCCATCGCCCAACGATTAACTGTCATGTGCTTGCTAATGCCAATGTCACCATTTTCGAGCGCACGGATTTTATGCAATTTTTTTTCAATGGCCTCTTCAAGTGATTTGCCGCGTGTACGATATTTTTTTCCATTGTGAGTAAAATTCACAATATGATAATCGTATTTTTTCTCTTGCACAAATAACCTCCCACACCTAACCGTTTAATCGACTTTATAAAACACTATCCTTTTGCCTTTCCAATTATACGTCCACAAGTGAAGAAAGTATCATATTCTCCGATTGTAATAGGCTCGTATTCATCGTTAAGCGATATAAGTCTATTGCCTTGCAGCATTTTGAGATAACCCTCACCATTTAAGAAGAACACCCCAAACTGCCCACTTTCCACTTGTACACAAGTTTTCACAAAAACAATGTCGTCGTTAAAATACATCGGCTCCATACTATCACCGCGAACTTTCAACGCAAAGTCTGCGTTTTTTGGTGCATCCTCAAAATCGTAATGCTCATAATCATTTCCTTCCGCAAGCCATTGCCCGTCACCGGCTGAAACAGGAACATTATATAACGGTAGCTTTGATACTATTTTTTCAAATTTAGTCTTTTCATGCGTTGTCAAAACGGCATCAGCTTCGCCCATAAGTAAATAGTCAATCGTTGTATTCAATTCAGCCGCAAGCAAAACGAGTGTTTCGTGAGATGGTCGCGTGCCTGTGCGCTCATATTTATTGTACAAATCTCTACCAACACCTATACGTCTTGCCAATTCAGCTTGTGTGAGTCCGCGTTCTTTGCGTTTGGCTTTCAATCTTTCACTAAACATCATCATCACCGCCTCTTACGCTAAGCCTATCGCAACTTATTGCTCTCTTTTACCAAGCACTCTACCACAAATGAAAAAAGTATCATACTCTCCGATTGTAATAGGTTCATACTTACGGTTAAGAGACACAAGCCTATTTCCTTGCAACATTTTAAGATAACCTTCCCCATTTAAGAAGAACGCCCCAATTTGTCCACTTTCCACTTGTACACAAGTTTTCACAAAAACAATGTCGTCGTTAAAATACATCGGCTCCATACTATCACCGCGAACTTTCAACGCAAAGTCCGTATCTTTTGGCGCACCTGCAAAGTCAACGTACTCATATTCGTTTCCCTCTGCCAGCCATTGTCCATCGCCGGCTGAAACAGGGATGTTGTATAACGGTAGCTTCGATATTATTTTTTCATATTTAGTCTTTTCTTTCGGCAAAGTGGGAGTATCTGAACGACAAAGTAAATAATCAGTGGTAACATTAAAGAAATTAGTTAATGTTATAATCGTGTCCGCTGTAAGGGGGACATCCTCGGATTCATATTTTGAAACAACCGAGCGATTGATATTCAAAATTTTTGCTAAATCTTCTTGCGTCATCTCTTTTTCTTTTCTTAACTGCTGTATCCTGTTCACGTTTTGCACCTCCTAGTCTAGAAAAATAATATCATGTTCCTGTTGGGAACACAACGAATTGTTCAATATAGGAACATTTAGCGAAATTATTTTTATTTATTTTCAAAATAGTGCTTGACACGAACATTTTTATGTGCTAGAATGTGCACATCGTGAACATTGGAGGTGTGGTAGTAGATTATGAATATCGCAGACGCAAGAAAAGCTGCTGGTTTTTCAACACAGGAACAACTCGCCAATTACATCAAGGTTTCGAGGTCAACAATAGCTAAATTAGAGGCAGGGATATGTGTTCCTAGGTGGAAAACATTAAAATTGATAGCCAACGCATTAAATTGTTCAGTTGACGATTTACTATCTGATACGGCAAATCAAGAAGATGAGATTAAGAGCAAAGTCGCCAACGAAATAGAAAAAGGTGTGAACTTCACCAATGAATAAGCTAACAAGAGTGCCGGGCATACAGCTTTCATACGAGGCCTCCATCCTCTTCACAGCACATTACCAATGCCTGGCACTCTTTCTATATAATTATTTCACTTCAAATATAAATGCCAAATGCCATTCATTAAATTTTTTTCTCTCAACACCCAAACAAACGTTTTTTCATTAAGCAGGAGGACGTGCGACCATGACAGATAAACAAGAACTTGAACGGCGACTGATGTCGCACAAAAACGGCGCGGCCGCTTTATCAAAAACAGATGTAGGTAATTTCTTCGGACAAGGCAAAGACTGGACAAATAGCTTTTTGCACGGGCTTGCGTTCTTATCTCTTGGTCGGCAAAAGCTCTACCTCGCCACTGACATAGCCGGCCGTTGGATGGAACTCAGAACAATTAGCCAACCAAATCACTAAAACACATAGGAGGAAAACCCCATATGTCAAAAGATAACATTGGAGAACACACCGCCGAAATAGCTATCGAATATGGCGAGAAGTTACTTCGTGCGCTCTTCGCCGCAATTCAAAAAGCTGCCCATAGCATAACCCACGGATATAGTAATCTCAAACAACAAATTGAGCTACGAGAGCAAGAAGTCGCAGCATCAAAAAAAGATTTCAAAGGATATGACAAATCCGAACACCCTGAGCATAAAGGCGAACCGCAAATCAAGCTCAAACAACATATTGAACTTCCGGAAAAAGACGCCGAGTCATTAAAAGCACAGCTACAAGAGGCTGATGTTCAATGCAGACTAGAAATGCAACCCGGCACAGACTTATTTGGCAAAACACCTATATACAATGTTTGGTTCAACGGTCGGGATTACCCAAAAGTCCAAGAATGCCTACAACAAATCGCACCGGAATGGTTAAAAGAGAACAAAATGCCAGCCGCTCCCGAAGCCCCAGCACCGCCCACCGCAAAAGCCTTTACGCTTCCGGAACAGGACGCTATTGCCCTCAACCGCTACCTTAAAGACACCGGCATAGATTATACCGTTAAAGAGCGGACTATCGGCACGGATGGTAAACCAACAAGCGTTACATTCTATTTTAAGGCAGAAGATTACCCCACTATCTCAAAAGGGCTAGGGAAAGCGTGCGAGCGTTGGCAGTCCGAACAAAAGAAAGAGCTGACCTACCAAAAACGCAGAGATATGGCAAATCAAAAAGCTCATAGTCAAGCTAAAACGCCAAAGGTCACTGAAAAAGGTGTTGAGCGATGAAGACAGTTAGAGCTAAAAGCACCAAGCCAAAATTTATCGTTACCGCCATCTTTTCACTAATTGTTGCATATTTCGGCAATCGTCTAGGTGAAATCTTCGCTTACTCTTACGGCGACATCTTATATCGCATCGAAGCAAGTATAGGAGTATTCCACACTATTACAGATAATCCGCTTCATATTTCATTTCATGAAACAGCACTTATTGTAACAGCCATTGGATTTTCCGTCGTATGGCTAGGCTTTATATCCCTTACATTCTCAGCCAAAAAATATATGCGCGGGGTAGAGCATGGCTCATCCGAATGGGGTACATCGCACAGCATCAAAGGTTTCGTCGATACTAAACCAACAAACAATCTCATCCTAACCTCTACGGAAAGCCTGTCACTGTCCGGCCGGATGAAAAATCCTACTTACAACCGGAATAAAAATGTATTGATTGTCGGCGGTTCGGGTACAGGCAAGACACGATTTTACGTCAAGCCGAACCTCATGCAAATGCACAGTTCCTATGTCGTTACAGACCCCAAAGGCAGCTTGTTTCACGAAACAGGCAAAATGTTTGCCGATGCCGATTACAAAATCAAGGTTTTCAATCTCAAGGATATGGACGCATCAGATTTCTACAATCCTTTTGAGTACATCGAAACCGAGGACGACATCCTCAAACTCATCAATAATCTCATCGCCAACACAAACCCGGACAAAAAAGGCGGCGGCGACCCGTTTTGGGAAAAATCGGAAACAGCCCTACTGATGGCAATTTTCAGCTACCTAGTCTTCGAGTGTCCACCAAGCGACCGCACTTTTTCGGAAGTGTTAAACCTCATCCGTATGGCAGAAGTCAGAGAGGACGATGACACCTTCCAAAGCCCACTTGACCTACTCTTTGAAGAACTAAAACAGGAAAAACCTCATTGTTTCGCAGTCAAAGAGTATCAGCTTTTCAAACAAGCGGCCGGCAAGACAGCCAAAGGGATTTTGATTTCTGTCGGTGTACGCCTCGCCCCCTTCGACATTGAACGTGTCGGCAAACTACTTTCCAAAGACACGTTGGAGCTTTATAGCCTCGGTGATGAGCGCACAATCCTCTACATTATCTTGCCGGACACGGATAAGACCTTTAATTTCATTGCGGCCATGATGTATCAACAGCTATTCGATATTCTCGTCCGTGTCGCTGATAAACAAAAAGGCGCAAGGCTCAAACATCATGTACGGTTTATCTTAGACGAATTTTCAAATATCGGACAAATCCCCGGCTTTGAAATTCTAGTCAGTACCATCCGTAGCCGCGAAATGTCGGTCAGTATCATTTTGCAAACCATTTCCCAACTCAAAAGCCTATACCGTGACGATAAGTGGGAAACCATCGCCGGCAACTGTGACACATGGCTCTTCCTTGGCGGTTCTGAGCAGTCCACGTTGGAGCTAATAAGTAAGAAATGCGGCAAAACCACAATTGACCATCGCAACATAAACGAAAGTCACGGTCAAACGCGCTCATACTCAAAGAATTATCAAGTCTTAGGGCGTGAACTGTTATTGCCGGATGAAGTTGCACGAATTGAGCGCACCGAATGTATCTTGTTAATTAGTGGTTGCAATCCATGGTTAAGTCAGAAATACGACATCGAGTTACATCCAAACTACCGTCGTCTGCTCGACTACAATGACGATAATTGGTATGACATAAGCTTGCGAGATGCAGAGCGACACCAAAAGAAGGAGGAACAAACTATATTATTCTTTGATAATGTCATTGAACGGCGACGGCTCGATGAAATACTCGACCCCCGCGACTTCGACGACATACCAACAATCGAACTCGCCCCGGACGGCGTCCCACCAACTACACGCACCTACGAACAACAAACCATATAAAAAAGGAGTTAAAACAATGAATATTTTTAATGATGTTATCAGCCTAATCATGAGTATCCTAACATTTGGCGGCGGCTTTATGATAATTTGGGGGCTTGTTGGGATTTTCTCAAATATCCGTGAGAAAAACGGCCCGGAAATTACAAAAGGCGTATGGACATCCGTTGGCGGCCTCGGCATTATTTTAGCCGCACAAATTTTCGCAAATCTCGCAGTCCCCGGCTAAAAAGAAAAGGAGAGTGATTGCTAATGCTTAGAAGTGGCATCCGTAATATGCTCCGTGACATCGTTGAGCTACTATACGGCGTAAACGAGTCATCGGGGCTAAATCAATCGTTAAGTAATTTTAATGATATTCTTTTCGACGCTTGTATGAGAATTTTAAACTATGTCATGCTGCCAGCAGCGTTTGTAATTCTCTCCTTGTTTTTCCTGTTGGAGCTACAAAAACTAACTACGCGCGTTGAAGCCGTGGGCGGCAGTCAGCTAGGCGTTGAGCCTGTAATAAAAATCCTAGTCAAAATGGCAATTTGCGTTTTAGTTGTAACTAACGTGAGTACCATCTTAGAGTCTATTTACGACACGTCGGTTTATCTTATCAACCAAACCGACGCCTTGCTCGCCACTGACGCCAACGCACAAATTGATATGGTGCAATTGGAGCGGCTAGTCAACAACATGGGGCTTGGCGAACAAATTGTAGCACTGTTGGTATCATTCGTCGTGTGGTTAGTCGTTGTCGTTGCTGTACTTCTCGTTACGCTCATTGTCATCGGCCGCTTTATTGAACTATTCCTATTGATAACTATATCACCGTTGCCAATTGCAACCATCCCACACGAAGAACATAGTGCCATCGCCAAAAACTTTTTCCGGAGATTTGCTGCCGTGAGTATACAAGGCATTCTCCTATTTTTGGTACTACGTTTCTATCCATTTATCATAACGCACCAATTAAATATGGCTGATGATGGCGGCAACTTTTTGATGATGCTGATGTCATTAGCCGGCTTCGCCGTAGTACTAATTATCGCCATTTTGGGGACAAACGCCATGGCGAAGAGTATCGCATCGGCGCAATAGGGAGAAAGAGTATGAGCGAATTATCACCAACACAAGAATTATCACTAATGGTTTATATGTTGTCCGCGCTAATAGGGTTTACCTTTTTCTTATGGGATTATGCGACTTATTACGAAAAGTTTAATATTCTTAGGGGCATCAAAATTAGCTTTACAGTATTATTTTCTACATTCGCCCTCATTAACCTGTTGATTTTCTCCGGTATATTCCCTGACTTTTGGCTCTACATCTTCCCAGAGCTTAGGCCTTAGAAGCTTGAAATCTTCCAAAGCCCGAACAAAAGTAACTAACCCCATTATAAAAGCTACCGTTGCCGTTACACTTAATAAAATTGAATTAAATGTCGGTGCTGTTATTCCTATACGCCATGATGTAATGACAAAAGCGACAAACGCCAGCAACAGAAACCCTATTACCCACAGAACAGCCCATTGCAACTTTGACGGTTCGGCCGGATAGCCCAAACTTCTTCTTATTTGATTAAATTCCATCCTAATACGATTGGCTAAATGCTGTTTTCTTATATAAGAAGATTCCTTTTTAAGATACTTTCTCAGCCTTATAATGATGTTTTGCGAAAACAGCATATTAAAATCTAAGTCGCTTGAAAGCCTGTTACTAAAATCCCTCAAATATTGACGCGCTCTATCCCTATCAATTTTTTGGTGCAAATTGTCTTCAACCACGTTGTAGTAAAGTTCTTTATAAACTTCAAATTGTTTTTCTAACACGCTTAGGTTTTTCTTCCCCTCAATCAACTTCAACAGCAAGGCCAACATAAAAGGAAACAAAACAGCGGTTATAAACGGCATCCAAAGATTATCCATAAGCAAACCTTCCTTTTAAGGCAAAATCTTTTAATTATACACCATTCCACAATTTTTATCAACTAAAAATGAAAGGATAGCTACGAAGTATGTCTAATGCACTTGCAACTTATGTGCCAAAAGAGATTACAGAATACAAGCCTAAACTGGTGCTTGGCCTCACACTCCGGCAAGCAATCGGGTTGTTGTGCGCCATCGTATGCGGCGCGGCAGTTTTCTTCCTCTTCCGGCAAATTCTCGACTTTCCGATGGACATAGCCAGCTACATCACAATGGCAGCGGCGTTCCCGGCATTAAGCGTAGGTTTTCTACGTCCCGGTGGCCTCAACTTCGAGCAGTACGCTCGAAACCGTTATAGCCATTACATATGTGTAAAAAAGCGGACACATAAAAACATAAAAATATTAGATAAGGAGGCAACACGACGCAATGAAATTATTTCAAAAACAGCCCAAGCAAGAGGCAAGCAACGACTCTTCGAGTGCGACGACGAAACAATCCAGAACTGGGTTCAAGAGCAAGGTGCAAACGCACATGGCTCGCGCAAAGCAACTCGACAAAAACGAAGCGCGGCGAAGAAAAGAACTGGCAAAAAAACTTCAACGTCCCGGTAAGATAAACACTACCGCAGAAACCATCCGCTACACACGGATGATTGAAAATGGCATCTGCGAAATTGTGCCGGGTGTATATTCAAAAACAATCAAATTTTCAGACATCAACTATTCCCTTGCCAAAGAGGAGCGCAAAATTGCCCTTTGGACAAAATATTGTGAATTACTCAACAGCCTGCCATCGTCAATTTCAGCACAAATCAATACCATCAACCGCCGCACTGACCGCCAAGTATTCGTTGACTCGGTGATGATACCGGCCGCAAGCGACGGCAACCAAGAGTACCGGGACGAAATAAATGAACTTGTTGCGTCCAACATGTGCGAGGGTGACAACTCCATCGTTATTACTAAATACCTCACATTCACCGTCTATACCGAAGAATATGATGATGCCGTCAAGGAGTTAGCTCGTGTCGAAGCTGAGATAGAGAACAACTTTAAGAGTCTAGGCTGTGAAACGCAAGTCCTTGACGGAATTGAGCGGTTAGAATTACTCAACTACATCATGAAACCCAACGAGACATTTACTTTCCGCTACGAACAGCTGCTAGGCGAAAGTTTAACAACGAAAGACTTTATTGCGCCGTCTAGCTTTGACTTCTCAGAAAAATCATTTTTTGAGGTCGAAGACCAAATCGGTCAAGTGATGTTATTGGAAATTACAACAACGGAATTACCTGACGACTTATTGAGCCAGCTCACCACATTAAACGGCAGCTTAGTCACATCAATGCACATACAATCGGAAGAGCAGGACATCGCCATCGAGCGTGTCAAAGTGAAAATTGGCATGATGGAGGGCGCAAAATCCGATGTTGAGCGCAAAGCTGCCATCAAGAACCTGCCAGCGCATATTCCCTATGAACTCCAACGCAGCCTTGACGAAGCCTACAAGCTTCAAGACCTGTTGCTCAATAAAAAACAACGTATGTTTAAGGTAACGATTTTATTGTACACCTATGATAATGACGTTGAATCCTTTACAAACAACGTCCATTCGTTAATGACAACGGCACGTGTCGCGGGCTGCAAACTCCAAAAGCTAGATTTCGCACAAGAAGAAGCATTTAATTCCTGTCTACCACTAGGCATGAATTATATCGACCGCATCCGCACACTCACGACCGCCAGCACAGCTATCTTTATTCCCTTTACAACGCAAGACCTTGTGCATAAAGGCGGCATCAGCTACGGCATTAACGCTTTGAGCCATAATATTATCATGTTGGACAGAACCCAACTCGTCAACGGCAGCGGCTTTATTTTAGGCATCCCCGGCGGCGGCAAGTCGATGATGGCCAAATGGAACATCGGCTGCCTACGTTTCATACGTCCTGACGACGACATCATCGCTATCGACCCCGAACGGGAATATAAAAATCTCGCTGATGCGACAGGCGGTGAGGTCATCAATATCTCAGAGGGCAGTAAAACCTTTATTAACCCCTTTGACATTACAGATGATTATGACAAAGATAATCCGTTGGCGTTCAAAACAGACTTCATCACATCAATGTGCGAAGTCATTATGCACACCCACGAAGGTATGTCACCGCAGCAGAAGTCTGTTATATCGCGCGTTTGTGATTTGACATACGAAAGCTACTTTAATGCAAAAAAGCACGGCGACGATGCACCAATGCCAACGATGAAAGATTTTTACGACATTCTCCGAGAACAAGAAGAACCCGAAGCACGAAGCATCGCATTGGCATTAGAGCGTTTCGTCAACGGCAGTTTGAATGTTTTTGCGAACAGAACAAACGTGGAAACCGACAACCGCTTTATTGTCTTCGACATCAAGGACTTGGGTAAACAACTCAAAACATTGGGAATGTTGGTTGTGTTAGACCAAATTTGGAATCGTATCACTGCCAACCGCGCCAAAGGGCGCAGGACTTGGGTATTCATCGACGAAATCCATCTCCTTTTTGCTAACGAATACGCCGCGCTTTACTGTCGTGATTTATGGAAACGCGCAAGAAAATGGGGCGCAATTCCAACCGGCATCACTCAAAACGTCGAAGACCTCATCACATCAGACATCGCCCGGACAATGCTATCTAATAGTGAGGTTATCGCCTTGTTGGCACAAAGTCATACCGACCGCGTAGAGCTTGCCGAGCTGCTTGACATCAGCCCCGAGCAGATGGAATACGTTATCAATCCAAAGCCGGGCGAAGGATTGTTACGCGCCGGGGAAACAATCATCCCATTCAAAAACAAGATACCAAACCATCTAAAAATCTACCAGTTAATGACCACAAAGCCCGAAGATGTAGCAGCACAGCAAGACGACAAATCCGGATAAATAAATCGGTTCGAGAGAGGAGCTTATCATGCGTGAACCAGCTTACAAAACACAGCGCGAACAACGGCGCGAACAGGCTAAATCTGAATACGCTGACTCGCTCCTCCAACGTCGTGATGACTCAGCCGCCCATCAATCAATGTTGTCGGACAATGATGCTGCCAAAGTCGCCCGTTCGACACTCACTACACACAACGCGGCTGACTCTCTCAATCTTGACGTAACGGCAGCGATGACTGCACCTAATATATCACGAGCATCAAGTTCGGTCAAGACTGCCGGAAAAACGGCAGTGAAGCCAAGCGGCAGTGATACAGTCTACAAAATAAGTCAAAACATGGGGCAGAAGCGCACTGTGTACAAACCCAAACGCATACGCAAAAACCTTGCGAAAAGGGGCGAAGGCGTTGTCGGTTCAGCGGCCAATACCTTAGGACAAAGTGATGACATCGGCGCAAAGACAATCGGCACAGGCTATCGCGGTGTAAAAACAGGTGTACACACGACTACCATTGCAGCAAAAGGTGTTGGTGGTGTTATCACGGCCGAAGGTAAAATGCTCCGCGACCTCGCTGCGAAAAAATACGGGGAAGCGGCAAAAGATGTCGCCAAAGGCGCGGGTGGCGTTGTAAAAAGCGGTGCGGGTCTTGCATCTGCCGGTATTAAAAATGCCGGGCAATCCACTACGAGTTTACTCCGTCGTAGTGATGATTTAGGCGCAAAGGCAGCCGGTGCAAGCTATTCCGCTGTATCAAAGGCGCGAAGGACAACAAGAGCAGCGCGCCGCACCGCCGGCACGACGATACGAACAACCCGCCGTGTCGCCCGTGGCGGTATCAGAGTAGCCGCCTTAGCAATTAAATCGATAGGATTGCTCTTGCCCCTAATTGCTATTATTGCGCCCATTATCTTAGTTGTCGGCATTATTCCCACGTTCTCGCTAACAAATACAGATTGGGAACTGAGCATCACATATAAGTATATTGTCCGGCGCGATGTGCGTTTCCAACAAGACATAAATAGAACTATCAACGCGACTCCTGATGATTGGCAAACTCACTTTTATCTAAACGGTCAATCATCTACACGCATGGCTATGCGCATCGAAACCAACGCCGATAATATGCTTAATTATTTCGACACCCGTTATGGCGAATATCAGCTCAACAGCACAATCCTGTTTTGGACAGACGATACAACCGTACGGCAGCGAATCAATAATATCCATAACGCAATGCACAATTTCTCCCACTACGATTGGACAGAAACCATAACAGTTTATCCCGAATACCCCAACGAATACGGCGAATACCCCGAGCCTGAAACAATTACCATTCGGCATCGTAACATTATGCTGGAAACAATGACGTTTGACCAATATGTAGACCAGACACTTATCGCCCGGCTGGACGAAGAGCAGCGCGAAAGATACGAGGCCATCCGTGAAGTGGGAACATACACCTTCCGAAACATATTGTCATCGCCATTCCCTGATATAAATTGGCACTGGCATAAAACACAGCGTTTCGGTTGGCGATTGCTTGCAGATAACACTATCCAAGAATACAACGCTATCGGCGTGACTGTTCCGCCCGGCACGGCTACCCACGCGCCAACCTTTGGTACAGTCCGGGAAGTAACCCGTCAAGCCGACGGCACATATCACGTTGTTTTCTCAAACGCTGAGGAGCGCATCCGCTTCTCCGGCCTAACATCCACAACATTATCCGAAGGCGACGCAGTGCATAATCGTGAACAGATTGGCATCGCCGGTGGTTACACTTCTATCGCGTTCCGGCTTAATGGCCAAAGGCTTAACCCATTGTTCTATATGGAGAACGACCTCGCTACGTCGGACGAACGACAATCTTACGGCAACGCCGGCTACCCGTTGACACTCGATGAGGCAGAACGCTTACGAACTGTTGCAGAACGCTACCTAGGTTTCCCGTACCAATGGGGCGGTTCAGCTCCACCAGCCTTTGATTGTTCCGGGTTCGTCATATGGGTGCTGCGCCAAGCCGGTATTGCAAATATGAGCCGCGTCGGTTCGACTTCCATGTACATCAATTACACCATCCGAATACCGCCTGACCATGCAATGCCCGGCGACTTGATTTTCTTTCATAGCACATTCCCAACTGACCGTATGACATCCCATGTCGGACTCTACATGGGCGGCGGTTATATGATACACGCCGGTAGCCCCATACACTACGCCAATATCCATACTCCATACTGGACAAGACATTTCTTTGGGTTCGGGCGGGTCATTCGATAACACTATGTTTGAAAGTAGGTACAAGATGATGAATTTGCCAAAACGTCTACTTGCAGAAATCGAAGCACGGAGAAAAGCTGCCATCCGTTGGAATAGTGCTGATATTTATATTACACAATGGTGTAAGCAGAAAGGTATTGAAATTGAATATATGAGCGGATGTGTCGGGTCTATCTGTGAGCCATATGCCGCAAACCATTACACAATTGAACAAATTAAGGAAGCATTAAATAACGAAATGAGGTGAAGATATGGCTACCGTAGCCACCAACAACGTAACAAAAGCCCAAATCGAAGCTGCCCGTAACATCGACATACTCACATATTTACAGGTCTATGAACCGGACAACCTTCGCAAAGTTGGCAACGAGTACCGCCTCCGCGACCATGACAGCATTACTATCAGCAACGGCAAGTGGTATAGGCACTCTCAGGATATTGGCGGCGCAAATGCACTTGATTTTCTCGTTAAAGTCCGGGGCGTACATTTTGTGGATGCAGTACAAAGCCTAGTTGGTAAAAACACACCGACCATGTCACCGACACTAACAACGGCATCAAGGCCACCACCGCCAAAACCTTTTAAGCTCCCATTGCCTAACGCCGACAACCAGCGCGTTTTCGATTATCTTGCCAGTGAGCGCGGCATTGATGTAGGAGTTATCGGAAATTGCGTCCGTGATGGTCTCATTTACGAAAATGAATACGGTGCTTGTGTCTTTGTGGGAAAGGATAAAGACGGCCAACCACGTCATGCCAGCGTCCGCGCTACCAAAGGCAATTTTAAGCAAGACGTCGCCGGCAGTAATAAAGCATACTGTTTTTCAATCCCTCGCCTCAGTGACAGGGTGATTGTCTACGAGTCGCCAATAGACCTATTGAGTCACCTCACGCTTGAAAATATACATGAACAACGTGACAACGCATACCACAGCGCACCGCACCACCGCCTTTCCCTCGGCGGCGTTTCAATCAAAGCCCTTGACCGTTACCTCAAAGACCATCCCAATATCAAGCACGTTGACCTTCGGCTCGATGGCGACGACCCCGGTAAGGCCGCCGCCATTGAAATACGAAAAACACTACTGAACAAAGGGTACAGCGTTGATGTTTATTTCCCAAAAGGCGGCAAGGATTACAACCATGAATTGGTGGCGACCCGACGCGCTTTGGCATCGACCTCAAATCGGTGTTTAGATACAAAAACGCCTAAGCGTTAGCGCAACAAAAAGAGGGCGGGAAGCCCCGCCCTCGAACTATTTAATTACCTTGCTCCCAAAAACATCCTGCACCGCCATCGCCATAGTTTCTTCCGCCATCTCGCGTTCCTAAATAATTATCATTATTCAACTCTCTTTCAACAACCTGCGGTGTAGATTGCGGCGTTGGTACGGGAGTAGGTGCAGGTGTAGGTGCAGGGACAGGCTGCTGAGCCGGTCTTGGTGTGTTAGCAGCCCCCGGCGCAGTAGTAGGTGTAGTAGGTTGCGAAGTAGGCGCAGGAACATTCATCGAAATATCCACCGGCTCAGTTTCAAGCTCGTATTGCGGTTCAACTTCATGCTCAGTTTCATACTCAGACTCAGGTGTAGCCCTTGACGCAATCACTATGGGTCGCTGAACCTCCGGGCACGGGTTTGCAAATTCAAGTAACTGCGGCGTAGACCTAATCGGCGGCGTCACTTCAACAGTTGGGACTGTATCTTTGGTCAATGATGTAGCTCTCTCAGACCTTTGGCAAGCTGTAAATAACAGCATCAATAATGCAATCCCTAAAAATATACTCAATCTCTTTTTCATAGTTCCTGTCCTTATCATAGAATTTCTAGTTATTTAAATTATACCATAAAATGGCGCAACAGTCAAGATTTGTTCACTATATTTCAAAGAACGAAAACACCATATCAACCAATTCGTCAATAATATCTTGTGGTGCTTTTTCTAAAAACTTTGCGTTTCGCTTGGACAAGTCCAACGCCTTAACTTGCTCACACATAATCACGCCGGTCGTCCTCGTTCTGGCATCCAACATAATGTGTATCGGCAAGCCTCGGTTTGTATTGGTTATCGGGCAAACAATAGCGGCGCGTGTAAATTGGTTAAACACATTATTACTCACCACAATAGCCGGTCTTCTTCCTTTTTGTTCATGTCCAGCCTGTGGGTCAAAATCCAGCAAGATAATGTCACCTTGTTCAAAAATCATTACCATATTTCATTCCCCACCGGCTTGCCCCAATCTGCTTCTTCGAAGACATACTCGCCTTGAAAATCTTTAAGTCTTTCTTCCAGCCGCATATGTCTTTTCCGCGCTGCTTTCCTGATTATGATTTTCCCATCTTCTGCCATAATATCAACTTCATCATTGGGACTAATTGACGCTTGCGACAATATGACCTTTGGTATTCGTATACCGCTGCTGTTGCCCCATTTTTGAATAACACCAGTACTCATACTGTAATCAACTCCCTTCAATTCGACAGTGTATACAATGTCTATACTCACAGTATATACATAGTTTATATGTTTGTCAAGCACTTTTGTACAATTTTCTGTAAATATTTTTCTGTCTGTAACCGCGCTTTACTCCCGCAAGGGATTTATATAAAAACAACTTAAACAAAAGAAAGAAGAGGTAACTCACATGAGAAAGAAAATCTCACTCATTCTCGCGCTGGTGATGCTCATATCACTGGTATCAATCGTGCCGGCACAAGCCCAAACGATAGATATAACACCAACCCAAGGCGGCACAGTACAATTTGTCCGTCCCGGTCATTTTATCTATGTGCCGGGTGCGTGGCAGCTCCCCGGCGGCACACGGACAATGGAATTTTTCCAAATGCGGCTTGAAGGCAATCTATATCCCATTTACTGCCTTGAACCCCTTGTCGCAGCACCATTACCGGGTAACTATGCTTACCGTGTCTTAGCAAACAATCTCTTGTTGGCGCGAGCATTGTATTATTCGTTCGGCGCGCCCGGACAACGTTATTATCTCGACACGCTTGCAAATGTGCCATTGGCAATAACATCTTTTACCGGCAGTCAACGTGGTGACTCATTGTACATCCTTTCGCGCATTACACTAGCATATATCTACGGTGCGCCCGATGCGTTCTTTGGCATTAACGCAACAGGTATTGCAGCAGCGCGGGCGTTCCGTGCATGGCTGGAAACAGCACCACATCCGCCGCATGCAAACAAATCTTTTTCCAATGCCAATGTAAATGCCACACTCAATATTGCTGAAAATCGCCAAGAAACGCCGTGGATTACGTTCAACGCAGACACACGCAACGCCATCACCATGCCCGTTAGCAATTTCGGTACCGGTGTAACATTGCAACGCAATCGCGGCGGCACAATTACAGGACATACCGGCAACGTGGAATTACGCGGTGGCGACCAATTCCGACTATTCGCTCCACTTCCGACACCGGCAGGGATACGCAACAGCGGCGACTTGCGCGGTACTGAAACAAGGCACTGGTACGCGCTCCTGTTCAACGAAAATAATCCGGGTACGCAAGTCTTGGGTGGCTGGTCATATCGCGTTGACCCCGCTGACCCCATTCGCTTTGCTGTCACATGGCGGGAAGCGCACGGCAGTTTGCGTATCAACAAGACGGTCGAAAATTGGCATACCCGCGCAGGATTTGAGTTTGAAGTAAGGCGCGTTACAGGCAACGTCCTCATCGGCAATTTTACCACCAACGCCAACGGCTATGTCTATGTCCCAAACCTCGTGGCCGGAGATTATAGCGTTCGTGAAATCGTGCCGTATGGCTTCGTCGCACCCACGCCCAACCCGCGCGTTATCACAGTTGTCGCAGGGCAAACAGGTAGCGCGGCGGCAAATACAACATTTAACAACGTGCGCCAGCAAGGACGCATTCGTGTTGAGAAGCACAGCACAAACCCCGGCATGAGCGTGTATAATCTTGCAGGTGCGGTATTTGAAATCCGTAACGCCGGCGGTACGGTCGTCGAAACCATAACCACCAACGCGGAGGGTATCGCAGAGTCAAACTTGCTCCCGTTGGGCGCATATACCGTTGTAGAACGTACCGCGCCCTATGGCTTCGTTCTTGACCCTACACCCCGCAGCGTAACATTAACATCGACCAACCAAACGGCAACCGTTTTTTGGGGCAACGTAAGTGTTGGCAATCGTCCGCAGGTCGGCCGCATCACCATCACCAAACTAGACCGCGACACCGGTGACCGCCCACAAGGCGATGCCACCCTCAACGGCGCAATCTTTGACATTTTCGCGGCACGGGACATCCGTCAGCCGAACGGCACAATTATTTTTACACAAGACCAATTGGTTGATACAATTTACACAGGCACGAATAATGTCGGCACGAGTCGCGAGCTGCCCCTTGGGGATTACTATTTTGTAGAACGTGTCGCGCCCCACGGCTACACACTCAACACTGAGCGTCACCCTGTAACAATCGCCTATGACGGGCAACTTGTGACGGTATCTAACACAGACGCCGAGTTGCTAAATCGTGTTATTCAGGGGCGAATTGCGCTTGTTAAATTCACTGACCCGGACACAGGCAATCAACAAATCATGCCGCCGCTGGAAGGTGCAATCTTCGACATTTTCTTGCGCTCGGCCGGTAGCTTTGAAAACGCATTGCCGACTGAAAGGGCGCGAATCACTACCGATGCCAACGGTTTTGCTGAAACAGGCTACTTACCATTTGGTTGGTATACGGTGCGCGAAGTCTACGCACCCGGCGATGTGCGATTGGTTGATCCGTTCGACGTTTTCATCAGCCAAGACGGACAAATCCATCGTTTTATACTCAGTAACCCTATTTTTGAGAGCTTAATCCGTATCGTAAAAACTGATGCCACCACAGGGCAGACAATCCCCGCGGCCGGCGTGGCGTTCCGCATCCGCGACTTAGCAACGGGGCAATGGGTATCGCAAACATTCAACTACCCCACGCCAACGGAAATTGACATTTTCCACACCAACGAAGAGGGTTGGCTCGTCATGCCTTTACCACTCCGCAGCGGCCAATATGAGTTACACGAAATTTCCGCTCCATATGGCTATTTGCTGTCACGCGAACCCGTACAGTTTACCGTTCACAGCTCCGTCGCCGGCGAAAATGACATTATCGAGGTCATTATGGCCAACGACCCTGCCATGGGCGTGATAAGTGTCAGAAAAGTCGGCAATATGCTTGTTGGCACAGAAGTCGCTGAAACCGACTTTGGTTACAAGCACGTCCCCGCCTTTGCCGAGCGTGGCTTGCCCGGCGCGGTCTTCAATATCATTGCCGCCGAAGACATCATCACACCCGATGGCACAGTCCGAGCCGTAGCCGGTGAAATAGTAGACACCATCACGACAAACGCGAACGGCAACGCTTCTTCGCGGCCGCTCTTCTTGGGTAACTATCATGTCGTGGAAATCTACGCACCACAAGGCTTTGTATTGGACGAAACACCGAAGTTTGTAACACTTGCCTATATCGACCAATACACACCGATTGTACACGAACTTATCAGCCGCGTCAATGTGCGGCAACGTGTAGCGATTGAGCTTGACAAATGGATGGAAACGCTTGACGGTCAATATGCACCGTATCATGATGTTGTCTTTGGACTCTTTGCGTATGATGACATCCTATGCGTAGACGGTGAAATTGTCATTGAAGCTGGTGATTTAGTATCGCTCATTACCTTAAATGATGTAGGCATCAGCGAATTTGTTGCAGAATTGCCTTGGGCGAATTTCATTATCCGTGAGCTGGCCACAGCCGAAGGCTACCGTGTCACTGATGAAGATTTTGAGGTCAGCATCGAACCCGCCGACCAAGGCACTTCCGTTATCAAGATTGCCGTCAATGACGGTGAACCTATCCACAATTATCTCATGCGCGGTGACTTGCGTGTCATTAAGACATTTGAAGGTCGCGAAACGCCCATCGCCGGCGTACCGTTTACCATTATTGGCGAAACCGTTGTAGGTGAGCGCATCGAAATTAATGCCGAAACGGATGAGAACGGCGAAATTGTCCTTGAAGGCTTGCCCATCGGTGAATGGACTGTAACTGAACTGTCCGGAGAGCAAAACGAGGGCTTTATCCTGAGTGAGCCTGTCACTGTTACACTCACCGAAGATGAGCTTGTCGAGCTTGCTATCCACAATTACCTCATGCGTGGTGATTTGCGCGTCATCAAAACATTTGAAGGTCGCGAAACGCCCATCGCCGGCGTACCGTTTACCATTATTGGTGAAACCGTTGTAGGTGAGCGCATCGAAATCAACGCCGAAACGGATGAGAACGGCGAAATTGTCCTTGAAGGCTTGCTTGTCGGTGAATGGACAGTCATTGAGTTAGCATCTGAGCTGAACGAGGGTTTTATCCTAAGTGAAGAACAAACAATCACCATCGCCGCGAACAAATTAGCAGAAATGTCAATCCACAACTACCTCATCCGGGGTTGCATCCACGTCACCAAACGAAGCTCCGCAACTGGAAATGTTCTTGCCGGCACTGTGTTCGGGTTGTATCAAGATGGTGTTCGTCTATACGAAGCGACCACAGGCGAAGACGGCGTTGCAATATTTGAACGTTTCCCATCCGGCGATTTTGTAATCTATGAAGTCCAAGCCCCGACCGGATATTTAATTGCAGACGAGGGTGTAAATGTAACAATTTATGAAGAAGGTCAAATTGTTGCTATCGACTTTACCAACGACCCAATTCCCAAAAGAGAAAACCCGCATACCGGCGACGGCCGCAACCTTCCATTATTTATTGCTCTCATGGTTCTCTCTTCTGCCGGCCTTCCTCTTGCCTTCATGGCGATGAAGCGCAAACGTAAAACCAAAGCATAGCTCCCTTCTTAACAGGGCGCGGCGATTGCTATTACATCAGCAAATCCCGCGCCCTGCCCCATGCCGGGGCTGACATAAAGAAATGTAAAAAGGCGGTCTTTAATTATGAGCTATTATTACAGCCATGAAGCCGAACAATATACATTTTATCGCTTGCCAAAGGCTCTATTTACAAACGCTCGTTATAAGAGCTTATCTGACGGCGCAAAAATCCTATACGGCCTCATGCTCGACCGCATGAGCTTATCTATAAAAAACAGTTGGACAGATGATAAAGACCGCGTATTTATTATGTTCACGTTGGAAAACATCTGCGAGTATCTGAATTGCGGTCGTGATAAAGGCGTAAAGATGACGGCTGAGTTGGAGAAAATTGCACTTATTGAGCGCGTCAAGCGTCAAGGCAAGCCAGCAATTATCTATGTGCGAAAGTTTTTAGACGCATCGCTGACTACTCAAAAACCACAACCGAAAACAATTGATACACAAGACTTTGACGATGCCGAAACACAAACTTCCGATGAGCCGGAAGACAATCTTATGACAACCCGAAGTCTAGACTTCGGAAAAGCCGAAGTCCGGACTTCGGAAAAACCGACTTCTAGACTTCGGGAAAGCCGACTTCTAGACTTCGGAAAAACCGACCCTAATAATACTAATAAGAATAATACTGAGAAGAACGATACTAATCCTATCGTATCTTATCCATCCGCACACACGCACGACATTGGATGTGATAAGACAGGACAGGATACGACCGTTGACGAATTTTCTTTGATGCGTTCTAAAATCCACGACCATATCGACTACCCCGGTTTACTTATTCAACACTTTAATCAACCTCTCGTTGACGAAATTGTTGAGCTGATGGTCGAAACTGTTTGTACACACCGGAAAACGCTTTGCGTCACCAAAACAGACTATCCGACCGAAGTCGTGCGGAAGCGGTTTTTGTCACTGGATAATAGCCATATCAATTTTGTTTTAGACCGCCTTCGCGAGAATATGGCCGACATTCGCAATATTAAGGCGTATATTTTGGCCATGCTGTTTAACGCACCAACGACAACCAACGCACATTTTACTGCAAGAGTGGCACATGACAATTCGCTGGGCTTGGAAAGTGTCGGAAGCAGTCCGTAACAGTTAGGAGGAACGCACTATGCAAAGTCGAGATAAACATGGTAGATTTCAGAAAAACACACTTGAAAACCTGTTTGGTATACCGAATAACGACCTTGCGATGACAGCACTTGTTTGTGTGAAATGTGAACACGGAAGCAAGGATACGAAATTTCTTCCGATTTTGAAATTGTCCCCTTGCTCAAAGTGTGGTAACGATGAAGGGCATATGCCACTAAAAGATTATTTAGATTTACAGGAGGAAAAAACTATGAAAGACAACTTGCAATACCGCGAGGAACTTATTGCCGGGAACTTCCAAATTCGCGAGGAAAACTCAGCGTTTGCAGTTTATCAAAAAAGCTCATACTTTTCTGACAGTTTCAACCCCCAAGGCGAATGGGTGAATACTTGGAATTGCTGTGCAACATACAAAACATTAAATAATGCAGAAAAGTATCTTGAAAAGCAGATAGCTTGCCAATTCCCGAAAGGCTACGACATCAGCGGCGTGTTGAATGCGATAGAGTTAATCACGGAAGAAAAAGAAATTGACGCCCCTGACTCTATGCACTACAAATCAAAGCCTGCTGAAAGCCTCCCGGATGGCTGGCATTGGCGAGAATATGACGATGGCAGCGGTGCGTTGGATGCGCCGGATGGGAAAAGTTATTTTTCTTATGACCGCATGACAAACGAGTATCGTCATCCGAATTTACAAGGTTGGTCAACTATGGGTGACTACCAGCAATTCAAGACGATGGCAGCGCAATGGGTAAGGGATAATGTGGTTGACAGAGGCGATATAGCACCGAAGTCGCAAAGCTCCCTCGCCGACCGCTGCCAAGCTGCAAAAGAGGCTTCCGCAAAACAAGATAACAACACACCACAAGGGGGAAAGCAACATGAACCTAATCGCTAAATTACGCGCCGGAAAGCGCGGTCGTACAGCCCTTATGATTGTCGGGATGGTCTTGCTGCTGGCTGTTGTCAATTTACTCAGCCGCGACAATTCCCGCAATAGTCCGAATGACACCGCCGAACCGTCGCCGTATTATGCCGAACCTACATCTGCCCAAACAGAAAGCCCGGCAGCAGTTCCAACAGTACCCCCTACCCTCATGCCGACAACTGACCCGTGGCCGGACGATTTCGAAGACCCGCACTATGAATATCCGGACAACCGCGCCGTTGCTGACGCACAAGCATATAACCCAAATATCGTTGGGCGTGTCATCGGCACCGGCCTCGATGCTCATTTTATTCAAGGTGGTAACAACACACATCCCAATGATGCCATTTTCTTAGATTGGCGTTCGCCATCCGATTTTTCTGCCTTTAATACGCTCATTTTTGGCAACCGCCATCAGTCTTTTGACCCAATAGGTCAATTACTTAACCGTTCTTTTTTTGACGCAAACGAATACTTAACAATCATTTTGCCTGAGCAGACAATCAACTTGCGTGTAATGGCCGTCGTCATCCTCAACGGTGACGAGCTATCCCTTATTGACCCCGCACTCTTCGCCGGCGACGCGCAATTTGGCCATCTTCTTGGTCGTTACGGTTTCAACCACGACGCATACCACGCACAAAAAGCTCGGCGGCAAGAGTTTCTGCGATTTATTGAGCAACACGCAATACACTTCCGGCCATCCTACGCTACGACCGGCAGCCGGCTTGTAACATTTTTGCCGACTGACACAACAGTCCACGACAGCCAACTTTTAATCATTACCATCAATGATGGTGGAAGGGCGGTATCATAATGCAACTTATCATTGCTGAAAAACCATCGGTTGCTCGTGCCATCGCTGCCGTTGTCGGCGCGAAGCAAAACAAAAACGATTATATCGAAGGCAGCAACTATTTGATAACATGGTGCGTCGGGCATCTTATTGAACAGGCATCGACCGAGGCTTATGATGAAAAGTACGCCAAATGGCGATTAGAACACTTACCTATCGTGCCTAACCCATGGCAATATGTTGTTTCAGCGAACACACATACACAATACACAGCCATTAAAAAGTTGATGGCCGACAAACGGATAAAAGAGATTGTCTGCGCGACCGATGCCGGCCGCGAGGGGGAGCTTATATTTCGCTTAGTTTACAATCAAGCCAAATGCAAAAAGCCCATACTCCGGCTGTGGACAAGCAGCTTAGAAGAGACTGCCCTTCGTGACGGTTTAGACAACCTCAAACCGGGCAGCGATTACGATAGCCTTTACCATGCGGCAATGGCTCGCGCACAAGCTGATTGGCTGGTTGGCATCAATGCGACACGTCTATATTCGTGTTTACTCAAAAGCACCACCAATATCGGTCGTGTCATGACACCGACGTTGGCACTGCTCGTCAAACGAAGTAACGAAATTGACAATTTCGGCGCACAGACTTTTTACATACCTGAGATTAATTGCAACGGTTTTATCGCCCAAGGTGAACGCCACGTTAACCAACGCCGTGCTGAAAAAATCGCTGAGCAATGCAACGGAAAAGATGCTGTCGTAGTTGACGTAAAAAAGGCAGTTAAATCAACTGCGCCGCCGAAACTCTACGATTTGACATCACTACAACGTGACAGCAACCGTATTTTTGGTCATACGGCGCAACAGACATTAACAGCAGCACAATCACTTTATGAAAAGAAGCTACTCACCTACCCCCGCACAGACAGCAGGTACATTACCGAAGACATGGCCGGCTCTGTGTCAGCACTACTCCCGACAAACCATGACATCACGCAAGTTGTTGATAATGCGAAAGTCACCGACCACCATGCCATTATCCCCACAGCAGCGGCGGCCAGCGCGGATACGAATACACTCAATCAAGCTGAGTGCGATGTTTTGTCACTCGTTAAGATTCGGCTTGTTACCGCAACAGCAGATAAGCACACTTATGAAGCAAAAGAAATCATCATCGAATGTGCTGAGGAAACATTTACAGCCAAAGGCAAAACTGTTATCAATAACGGTTGGAAAGCCCTTGAAGAGCGTTGTATGTCCGACATTAAGGGCAAGAGTCAAGAAAAGCCGGAGGACGCAACAGAAGCAGCCTTGCCGCCAGTAGACATCGGTACAGTATATGAAGCGGTGACGGTTACAATCCGCGAAGGCAAGACAACGCCGCCTAAGCACTACACAGAGGACACCTTGCTTAGCGCAATGGAAAACGCAGGCATTTCGTATAAAGACATCCCCGCCGACCTGATTGTTGCGTCAATGTCGTTAGACGAAAGTCTGTCAGATGATGAACTCATCGCATTGTCAGTCGGCAATGTTGACGACATCCCCGCTAATAAGCTCAGTGCAATGGAAGCGTTAAACATATCGGGCAGCAGTATAGCAGACCTCATGAAACACAGAGGCTTAGGCACACCCGCCACCCGTGCCGGCACAATTGAAAAGCTCATTAAAATAGGATTTATTGAGCGCAGTAAAAAGAAACTGTTACCTACGGAAAAAGGGAGCTGTCTTATTGCCCTGCTGCACGAAACGCTCAAAACACCGATGCTCACGGCTGAATGGGAAACAAAGTTGCTCGACATCGAGCATGGCAACCTCAATGCTGACACGTTTATGGGTGGTATTGTTTCTATGGTACACGACTTGGTGCAAACGGTACAAGCAGAATTTAACGCGCCTGCCCCGGATGCGCCGTCTACCGACTCAATTAACCGAGCGTGCAATCTCATGGCGTTTCAAGATGCCACAGACACAATACCTATCCCTATGGGTGATTGCCCGCGTTGCGGTAAAACAGTTTACGAGAACCCCAAGGGCTATTGTTGCGAAGAACGCGATTGCGGCTTTGCTCTTTGGAAAAATAACCGTTTCTTTGCCAGCCAGAAAATCAAGCTGGATGCTACTACCGTGCGGCTCTTGCTCACTCATGGTGAAGCGTTTACGGAGGGGCTAACGAGTGCTAAAACAGGCAAGAAGTATGATGCCACGATTGTACTTGATGACACCGGCGGAAAGTTTGTTAATTTCAAGTTGAGGTTTGATAATAACGATTAAAGTGTCACGATAAATTGCTGTTGCATTTTACGAAGAATTAGGGTACAATAATAATAGAGTTATATTTTGAAGGAGAGATTGTTATGCCAAATATAAAACCTGTATCTGATTTACGAAACTATAATGAGGTTTTGCGTGATATAGCGGCCGATCAACCCGTTTTTCTTACAAAAAATGGCAGAGGGCGTTATGCTATTGTAGACATAGGCGAATATGAAAAAACACAAGCCAAAATTCGCCTTATGAGCGAACTTGCAAAGGGTCAAAAGTCCGGACGAGAAAACGGCTGGCTTACTGTTGACACGGTTGAAATGAATTTGGGGTTGTAGCATGGCTGAATTGCATATTTCACCGTTGGCCAATGACGATTTATTATCAATCAAGGAATACATCGAAAAAGAGTTAGATAGCCCTACCGCTGCAACAAATACACTTATTAAAATAACAAAGAGTTTAAGAATGTTGATAGATTTTCCGTTATCCGGCTCACCCCTTGAAAGTATTATAAATTTTGAAACCGATTACAGGTTTGTGGTCAGTGGCAATTATATTTCTTTTTACCGCTATATAGATGATACTGTTTTCGTTGACCGCATTCTATATGCAAGGCGAGATTATATGAATGTCTTATTTGGGGATGACAATTAGGCTGTATGTGTTAAACTAAAAACACATCATTGTCTAGCCAAAAAGTACAGCATCTTGTTTGAACGTGCAGACCGCTATTTGAAAGATACACTAAACGGCGGGACGGCAATCCCGATAAAGACATGGCGAGCCGAGCGAGAAAGGCTACTTGCCAAAAAGCAAGGGCTAAATCAGCAATACCAAAAACTCAAAAGCGACACCAACCACGCATACAAAATCAAACGAGCTGTTCAGGACTTGTTATCCAAAGAGCCACGACAAAAGACCCGCGAAATGGAACGATAAACACAAGTGGGCGGCATTTGCCGCCCACTTGTGTTTCATTGTTGCTCAATCTAACGCGTCCAGCGTTCGTACCATAGCCATGACCATCATTTGGAATTGCATTTCCATGCGCGGCGAGAACAAATAGCCGCCTTGTGAGCAAGTGTTGCCCATAATGCCGAGGTCATACAGGAAGTACACCGAACCGCGTGTCCAGCTTGCCACTCTGTCCTCAAAGGGCAAGTCACCTTGTGGCACATAGACTGGCACTTCACCGTCAAACAGTGTAATCAATCGCCCCAACAACACCGCCGCGCTTTGACGGTCGATGTTATCATTGGGCCGGAACTGCACGCCCTCCCACTGGAACGAACCCTTACCGCGAATGACACCCAACTGCGCCAGCGCGAGTACGTCGGGGTCAGTGCTGTCTGTGAACGGGACGCTGTACAATGTGCTTGGGTCACGTGACGCTACGAAGTCTACGATGCTCTCACCATAATGCGCCTCGATAAACCGCGCCGCCATATCGGCGATGTAAATACGCGGAATACCATCGCGCCATGTGTTATTTTCCAGCACACGCTGGGAAATCAACCCTAAGTCATACGCTTGCTCCAAATATTCACGCGCCCAACTGTTGGGGTTGTTGTCATAACGATAGACAGGGTGCGGCTGGCGTACCCATGTGTCGGCATGGATTGTGCCATCGAAGTTTGCCATCAACTCTGCCGCCGTGAAGATAAACGCACCCTGCGGGTTAGCCACCGTGCCGGAACCGACGTTTTGCCACGGGCCGGCGGGGAGTGCCCCCCCCCCAACAAAAGCGAAATTTTCGCCCAACGTTAGTGAGTGTAAGCTAGTCATACCGCTGAACATATTCGCAGTACTTGTTACATTTCCGGTATTCCAACCAGATAAATCAAGATTTGTCAAGCTGCTTGCACCTCTAAACACACCTCTCATGTTTGTTACACTGCTCGTATCCCAACCCGATACATCAAGATTTTCCAAACTTGTTTCGCGAGGAAGCCAGTGGGGAAAGCCAAAAAAGTCAAAACCAAACATATGACTCATATTGGTTACATTGCTTGTATCCCAGTCGGATATGCCTTCAATGCTTGTTAAGCTGATTGCGCCATTAAACATATCCGACATATTTGTCACATTGCTTGTATCCCAACCCGATAAATCAAGGGTCGTTAAGGGCGATGCGTAAAAGGGTAATGTGCCCATCGTATCACGGAAAGAAAGATTAAACATGCCACTCATATCAGTGACGTTGCTTGTATCAAAATAATGTAACCCGTCTATGGCCGTTACATTTGCTAAGGCCCTAAATAGACCACTCAATGAATTGCCGGCGATAACCGGCCCGGTAAATGTGATGGTAGTAATATCACGACCATGACCGGCCCAAATACCGCGCCATGTGTCGCCCCTATCAAGCATTCCGCTATCCACAATCAACGCGCCGTCGCTGTACAGCCGCCACGGCAGATGGCTGCCATGCTCGGTGAATACGCCGGACGCAATTTCAACGACCGGCTCGGCCACACCTGCCGTCGGCGTCGCTGCCAACAACATGGCGCAAGCCAAGAGTGTACATGCCAGTTTTTTCATCTCAGGTTCCTCCTCATTGTTTCTGTTGCCAACATTATGCCTTATACTTGACGCAAAGTCAATCGAAAGAACGCCACCGACCAACACATTCAACGTCCGCACCATGGCGATGACCATCATTTGGCTTTGGAATGTCATTTGCGGCGAGAATAGATACACGCCCGGAATCGAGCTAGTGTTACTCATGATTCTTGGGTTTTGGTGATACAGGAAATACACCGAACCCCGCGCCCAGCTTGCCACCGCGTCTTGGAACGGCAAAGCGGCTTGCGGCACATTTGCCGGCACTTCGCCGCCAAACAGCGTCACCAGCCGCCCCAGCAACACCGCCGCACTTTGACGGTCAATTAAATCATGCGGACGGAACTGTACGCCGTCCCACTGGTACGACCCCATGCCCAAAATGATACCCAGCCGCGCCAAGGCAAGCACATCGGGGTCATTGCTGTCAGTGAACGGAATGTCATGCAACGTGCTTGGGTCACGCGACGCCACAAATGCTTGAACCGTCATACCGCTTTGCGTTTCGATGAACCGTGCCGCCAAATCGGCAATGTACAACCGCGGAATACCATCGCGCCATGTGCTGCTTTGCAGCACACGATGCGAAATCAAACTGCGGTAACAGGCATTATAGAGGTAATCACGCGCCCATGCGTTGGGATTATCGTCGTAATGCCACAAGCGGCATATGATATTGACGGTCACGCTGACATTCAAATCAAGGTTGTTGCCATTGACAACACCGCCAGGCAGTTCCAACCGACCGTTGATGATATGGCTCTGTTGGCAGATGCCATTAGAATCTAAGCCGAACAAATCCCAGTTGATACGCGCGTAAGACACACGGCCGTCACTTGCCTGAATTTGTGTGCCGCCCGGCAACCCCAGTCCTAGTGCCGTTGATGCCACATCACAATATACATCAATGACGGCGGGCTGTCGCGTAAAACTGACGATATTGCTCGTGTTCAACTCTTCTGCAACGCCCCGAACGCCGAACGGCTGGGTCATGGCAACGCCGTTATCCCAATGAATAATCTGCGCGCGGACGTAATTGCCTACGATAGGATACAGCGTATCATTCAAGTCCAGCGTTGCGCCGATATGTATCACACGGCCGCCGTTGCCGGGGGCGCCGCTAATCCACTGGATTTCATTGTAGCGAACGGCGTTAATGGTAATCGTATCATCACCCACGACAATGCTGGCAATACCCGGCGGGTCGGGTAAATCCCACAGATGCAGTGTGTCCGCGTTACCGGCACGGGGCATGGGAATGGCATCATCGTCCGGCGTTTCATCGTTTGGCAAGGTGTCGTTGATGCCCAAGCGGCGGTCAACACGGGCAATCGTATAGAAAGTGCCTGTTTCCATAGCTTGACGCATGGCGTCAACACTGAGTTCGGGCAGAAAGAACATGTTCCAATTATAACCGGTTTCAACGTCATCATGACTGTCATCGTTGGAAAAGCCAAAGACATTGCGACCGTATGGCATGGTTTGCTGCAAAATATTGTCCCACAAAATACGGTCGGAGCGGGTTTCGTTGTCTAACCTATTGAAAATTTCCATACCAACGGCACTAGGAAAGCGGCGGAACATTTCAACGTAACGACCGTATATGACAGGGTGGTTGGATGCGTAAGCGCCTTTAATTAGGCGATACTCCGCAGTAGTTAAATCGTCTTCATAATCTTCATCTTCACAGATTCCAACGCCGCCCGTATAACGCCCGGGATGTGCTATCACGGCAAGACCGCCCACCTCCATTGTTCGCCGCAACATGTGATACTCCATCCATGCCGGGTTAATAATGCCCGGGGTCGGCGTCGTGTTGCTGAATCTGGTTGGGTCTCCGGGGTAATAGTAACCCCTGCGATAAAGCGGCAAGCCCCAACCATGGTGGTAGTTGTTGATGGGTGCCCAGTAGGTGAGCATATGGTGAGAAAGGGACGGCTCGTTGCTGTCGGGGAGGCCTATCATGCCATGCTGCTGTGTGCGCGGTGTCGGCCATTGCGGCATAACGCGCGGACGAGTGCATGTGCCATGGTAAATCGCCAGTTTATCGGCGGTGGTCATGTGCCGAAACACAGGGTCGACACGCCCTGTTTCAGGCGCAAACCGCCATGGCATTTGGTCAAACGCGGGCGTCACTGTATTGTGGTCAGTGATAGCAAGAATGTCATAGCCTCTTTGAAAGTGGTCTAACACCACATTGTCCAACGTAAGCCTGCCGTCAAAGTTGTTGGTATGCGTATGCAGTGCGGCACGGTGTGAATTCCAAGTGTCCCAATTCACGTCCTCGTAGGGATTGTCAATGACGAAATTTGCTGCTTGCGCCACGCTGACAGGAAAATGCGGCTGTGCCACGCCGATGTGCGATGCGCTGCCCAAGAGCATTGCAGTTGCCAAAGCAAGCGTTAGTATACGCTTACGCATAGATACTTCCTCCATATAGTTGATGACAGCCTTTTACACAGTATAGCAGATATTGTCATTTTTTTCAAGTACAAATGTCATAGTCGAGAGGTAAGGCCTGCCCTATGCCGCAATGGGCGAGATTTTTCACAAGGCAACAACCCCCAAAAAATGTCAAACCCTACACGGCACAAGCCTTGTGGTTTTTTTCTCGTCTATATAGCAAAAAAAGTGCTTGACAAAACGCCCCGTGGGATACATCGCACAGCATCAAAGGTTTCGTCGATGCGAAACCACCAAACAATATCATCTCAAAAATATGGACGCATCAGATTTCTACAATCCTTTTGAGTACATCGAAACATTTGCATTTGGCGGGTGGGTAGCTCATTTCTTGTTGTCTTTTATCTATTAATACTACCGCTCCGTTTCCGGTTTCCGTTCTTTCTCTTGCTCGCGCTCTTTTCGCATAATCTTATCGACTGTATTCCGAGCTGAATGCACTAAAACAGCACGAGCATTAAGGGTAGTTATTGCCTTGTCGGCAATGGCTACCTTTTCATTTGCACACGCTATCGCACCATCCAGGTTCGCATTCTTGATATTGTCGTCCGCATTAAGCTCTTTTAATCTATTCTCTGCCATTGATATAATTTCCAACTCATCTTTGTGTTGCTCGGCATATTTTTTGGCAGCTCTCCCATTTAGACTTTCAAATGTAGCCCTAATCGGCTTATATTTCTTTACGGTAGCAAGCAAGCCGGCTATCGTCTTGCTGTTCTCGCTTTCAGAATTTACAGACCATTTATCACGTTTGATGCCGGCAAGTCGTTGGTTAAAGTCCCGGTAGCAAGTTATATCCTCTTTATGGATAACAGTAAGGAGTTTGGCAAGTTCTTTCGTTTCTCTGATGGTTTGATAAAATGCCAGCTTTTCTATTTCTTTGGCATACGTTTCTGCCGTGCGTTTCTCAGTCACTATACCCTGCCCGACCGGAGTTTCCGGCTCGTGAATACGCACAGGTTTTTTGTTTTGCTCAGCAGCTCTAATCTTGGCTTGCTCAATTTTTTCAGCAAGTGTTGCCACCATGGGCCGCATCGACAAGCTGCCGCCGACTGCCGCAAGTTGTTCTTGTTGCCGCCGTAGCTCGTCTATATGGATTATAGCGTCATTCATTTCTTTTTCAAGCACGGCAATTTCACGAAGCTGGTCACGGTTCGCTTGCTCAATAAGTCTGTTTTCATTACCCCGTTCTGATGACACCCCTTTCCCTTCGATGCCTTTTGCTGCTACACCTAAATGCTTGGTCGGGAATTTTATAATCCCTTGTGCTTCATAACTCCTATGGTCTACTCTATCTGTAAAGCCGTTTTCTTCAAGTGCTTGGTTGATTTTAACAGCCAAATCCTCACGGCAATTTTCGAGAAATTCCGGACTGCTCCATTCTATAATTTTCGGGTTAGTATATTCGCTATGCTGCTCAGGTTTCTTTACACCTTTGACACGCTGATAATCTTTGTATTTCGGGTCGCTATCAGCTTCGTGTTTTGTGAGGTATAGAAGGTTGCTATTGCTCTTTTTTCCGTCTTTGTAATACGGCATTTTTTTGTACCAAGTCGCTTTATCTGCTTGCCATTCGGCGGCGGTCAAGGCTCGTTCTTCGCCGTGCTTGTTTTTGCAAACATAGAAAGTGGTCGTTTTGGTTTCCCAATTTCCGTCACTATCAATCGGCCGTATTGTCAGATTGATATGAGCGTGAGGGTTTCCGTCTTTTTTATCATGTATGGCAAAGTCGGCACACATCCCGGCGTTAACAAAATTATCCCGCACATAATTTTGCAGCAGCTTAGTTTGTTCTCGTAAATCAAGTTCTCGCGGCAGTGAAAATTCAAACGTCCGCGCTTTCTGTCCCGTCTGTCCTTCGTATTTCGCCACGGCATTCCATAGAATTTCTCTGTCATGAAATTGCCACGGTGCATTTTCGGGCAGCATGACTTCTCTGTGCATGACTTCCCGTTTCTTCGAATAGTCGTGTATTTTCCCGGTGTATTCATCGGTCATTTTAATACCGTTAATATATGCACTTACGGCAACCGGAGAACGCCCGCTTGCCTTTGTAATTACCTTCGCATGGTTGTGATAGATTGCCATATGGAAGCACTCTCCTTTCGTCTCAATCTTTCGCCCGCGCTATGCTACTTCGCTTTAGGCGGAAGTAGCACAAATATGAAAAGCATAGCTTTGAATATTTGTTGAGCCGTACAAGTACGGCGTTCCATTTTCTCGTGGTGAGAAAATGGAATAGTGAAAGTTGAAAAAACAATCAGCAAAGGATTGATTTTCAATTTTCACGTTTCGGGGTCGAGGGGGTGAAACTCCATCGCGCACAGGCATTTTTTACATTTATGGAAAAAGTGCCTTATAAGTGCGCCCTTGCTTAAAATGCAAGGGAAATTCGCCCCGCTTCGCGGATGCTGTAATTATATCATAAGACGGTTGCAAAAGCAACTATCTTATGATATAATGCGTTAAAGCATACGGGGCGAATAAATTGATTTAGAAAAGCAAGGAGGGAAAATCGCATTGCGATTTTGTTTCTTGGATTGAAAAATCAATCGCACTTACCGTTCAGAAAAGGAGAAACGACTATGGCAACAGTTAAGAAATCAATCGAGGAAAAATTAAAAGAATTGGAATTAAAGAAAGAGGCCGCCGAACAAAGAGCTAAACAAATTGATGCACAGATGAAAGACCTTAATAAAAAGAAAACCGAAGCGGCTCGCAAAGAGCGTACCCGCCGCTTAATTCAAAACGGTGCACTGGCAGAAAAATATTTTGATTGCGATGGAGCTGACCAAGGCGTATTCGAGGATTTGCTAAAACGCATAGTAGCCGTTGACGGTGTACGAGAAATTATAGGAGCAGACCAATGAAACGCCATCGTCGTTTCTCACCCTTATGGCTCTGTATAGTCATTTTATTGATTGGCGTTTTTGCTTTTTCAGGGTCACAGATTTGGCGTCATGTTTCCGAAGAACGAGAAGTTGCGGAGCAATTCGACCGGCTAACTTCACAAATCGAAAGGCCGCCCTCCCCGCCTCAGGGACAACCAAACTACACCGATGATGCGCCGGCTGAATGGACAGTGTTCGACCAATACGGTGCGTTGTTTTCACAAAACCCCGATATGATAGGTTGGATTTCTATTGACGGCACATCAATAAATTATCCTGTCATGCATACGCCGGGGCGGCCGGATTTTTACTTGCGGCGTAACTTCCGAGGTGAGCGTTGTCGCTTCGGCACACCATATATTTTTGAGTATGCCACTCTTGAACCACAGAGCGACAACATTACTATCTTTGCACACAATATGGGTAACAGTAGGATGTTTGGTTCGTTGATGAATTATAGGAACGCGACCTTTCTTGCCGAACATCCGATTATCAATTTTGACACCATTGCCGGCTTTGGACGGTATGAGATAATTACGGTATTCATCGCCAACCCGACTGCATTTCCATACCATATGTTTGTCAACGCTGCCGTTGAAGATGAGTTTGACGAATTTGTGCGTCGAGGCAAGGAACTTGCTGTGAATAGTACCGGTGTTACTGCTACATATGGTGATAGGTTAATTACACTTTCTACTTGCATCAATACACGGCCGGACTATCGGCTTGTTGTTGTAGCGAGGAAGATATGAATTGTGTATTCTCTATACACAACACCAGCACACAACCGCATAGCGATATTGCTATATAACGCAGATTGTGGTATAATTAACATACGCAAAAAGAAGGAGGCGGCAAAATGAACCTAACCGATGTTATAGAGCATAAAGACTTCAACTTTGCGCTTGGCTCTTTCTTAGATGAGTTCAAGCGTAGTGATGAACAATGCGCTATGCTTGAAGCCCGGCCGCAATCTAGTAATGCCGGTCAAGTAAACCTCTGCATTTTGGCGGCAGTGGCGCATCACCTCGCCATTGTCAACAACCTATCTGTTCCTAAATGGGTGGATGACCCACAGTATAAGATGCCGCACCCTGTCTTTGCGTTCGACACGAAAAACAAAGAGTTTCAAGAGTTTTTAATCCAAGACACTCCTATTACCTTTGCAAGTAAAAATATCTTCCACGGTGCAAACGCCATTGAAAGGGCGTAATGATATGCGTGAGCTGACAAGAGAGGATATACTCAAATATTTTGAGGAAATCAACAGCCGGCTCGCCGCCGAAAACAAACATGGTGACATCTATGTTGTCGGCGGAGCCGCCATGACCATGGTGTTTAACGCAAGGACGTCTACCTATGACATTGATGCTATCTTTGCGCCCAAAGAAGACTTACGCGCAATTATAAGTGACATAGCCGAAAAACATTCACTTAACGAGGATTGGCTCAATGACGGCGCAAAGGGGTTTGTCACCGACAAGATGAAATTTCAAACGCACCTATCCTATTCCAACCTTACCGTACTGAGTGTCGATGCTGAGAGTTTACTTGCTATGAAGCTGACATCAGCGCGCGCCAACTCCAAGGATATGGATGATAGTATCTTTTTGATGAAAGAGCTGGGCATTCAAAACGAAAAAGAGCTTTTTGACATCATTGATACATATATCCATCCGAACCAACAAACGATGATGGCAAAATACTTTACAATGGAAGCATTTGAAAAGTATCATCAGTTTATTGAGCGTAAGCCTTCTTTACAGGATAAGAAAAAGCGATGCACAGATCAGAGCAAGCGCATGGCAGAGAACAGGCAGGCAAAAAACTTACAAAAAAATATTGAGCGATAAAAAAGGAAACTTTGACAAATCCGAAGTTTCCTTTTTGTTTGGATGTTATGCAGCGATTTATTGTCTACACATTTTAATTGTGTATATGTATTACACAACCATAATACATTTCTATGTTTTCTTATTTCTCCTTTTAATCGCTATTTATCCAGTTTTCTAAAAGCTGGTTGATGGCTTCATTCATTGAAATGCCCAACTTTTTGCACTTCGCTTCTGCCATGTCGTGGGTAGATGGCTTTAACACAAATTGCTTCCTACGGTCGCGGATTTCGCCTTTTCGTTTAACAACAACCGCACCGGCCGACATGGTGGTAGATTCGTCTAATGACTTTTTATCAACCCCTGCAATAGAGGCGACAATGCTACTTCTGCGCCGCTCTTCTCGCTGCTCAATGCCACTAAGGTTTTTGTCACTCATGCGCTCACCGTCTTTCTGTATTCACCCGAAACAATCATTTTAGCAACATCTTTGTACGATTGTGCAATATCACTACTCGGGGCAAGTTCAACGACGGCTATACCGTCATATACGCCCTTTTTAACCATGACCTTTTTGCTGACAACACCAATGACGTTATATTCCTGATTTAGCATTGCCAAAACGCTCCTATCGTCCTTTGACACCTTTTCATAGATGGTGGCAATAACCCCAAAAATCTTTGCGTTTGGGTTCAAATACTCTTGCACATCGCTTATCGAGTATTCGAGGTCTTTTATGCCCCGGTACGCCAAATAGTCGGTTTTAACGGGGATTATAATGCCATCGGCACATGATAGCGCATTGACTGTTAAAATGCCAAGCTGCGGGGGACAGTCAATGATGATAAAGTCAAAGTCATTGCGTATCGGTTCGATTGCCCGTGCAAGTATTTTTTCTCTGCTTGTTCTTGCGAATAATTGCATTTCCAGCCCGGCAAGGTCGATGACCGATGGAATAATGTACAGGTTTTCGTTTCTTGTCTTATGGATGCAATCCTTGATTCTTTCCTTGCCATCAGCCAATACTGAAACTATGCTGTTGTCTGCCGTGTCGTTTGGTTCAACTCCTGTTGAAATAGTCAAGCTCGCTTGGCTGTCAAGGTCAATCATTAAAACCTTCTTATCCAAAAGTGAGAGGGCAACCCCTAGATTGTGCGCGGTCGTCGTTTTTGCCACACCGCCTTTTTGATTTGCTATTGCTATAACCATTATCCGTACCCTTTCTGTACACATGGATTATACACAACATCAATACATATGTAAACATGTGCATTGTTTGTGTGATACTGTTGTGTAATGTGTATCAATAGCCAAATTGTAGCATGTTGTTCAGCGCATGTCAAGCATTTTCGAAACATGTTGAAATGCATTCCACATTCTTGTGTGTAGGAAAAGATAAATTATTTCAATGTTGGAGTTGTCTTTGTCCACCAGTTTGTCCACCAACAACCCACATTAACCCTCCCTAAACCGCACTATGGTCATGCACCACTGGATAACTATCGGCAAGCAAAAACCCCACCAAACCGTTGAAAATGCAACAGTTAGGCGGGGCTTGCGTTTTGGAGCGGGTGATGGGGATCGAACCCACGCGGCCAGCTTGGAAGGCTGGAATTCTACCATTGAACTACACCCGCATGTTTAGTAATTGTACCATACTTATTTTCATTTTGCAAGACTTTTTTTATATCAGAAATTTCGACATAGACTTATCCCTGCCGCTGTGTTATAATGTCCTCATAACATAATCGGAGGATACATATATGCATGTCGGCATACTCGGCAGCGGTCGCTGGGCAACGTTTTTGGCATGGTACACACGGCAATTAGGACATGCCGTAACGCTTTGGGGGCGGACTCAGTCGGAACGTTTCCGGCAATTACAAACCTCACGCCGCAATGCCACTGTCACGTTGCAAAATGATATTGCTCTGGTAGACAATCTTACTGTTGTATCAAATTGCGACTATCTGCTCATCGCTGTCGCAGCGCAATCGCTGCGCGATGTGTTGAATGAATGCCAAATACAGAAGCTGCAAATCCCTATTGTCTTGTGCATGAAAGGTTTAGAAACTAAGAGCGGCTTACGGCTCAGCCAAGTCGCGACGCAATGCCTGGACGAAAATTACCCTACTGCCGTATGGCTCGGCCCGGGACATCCGCAGGATTTTGCTGCCGGCATCCCCAACTGCATGGTTATCGACAGCCAGCACGACGCACTGCGGCGCGATGCCGCCGATGCTTTTTCCAGTCCGCTTATCCGTATCTATTATGGCAATGACTTAATCGGCAACGAAATCGGCGCGGCAGCCAAAAACGTTGTCGGCATTGCGGCAGGCATGCTTGACGGCTCGGGACGCAGCAGCCTCAAAGGCGCGTTGATGGCACGGGGCGCATACGAAATTTCACAATTAACCGCTAAACTTGGCGGTGATATCCGCTCAACTTATGGCTTATGCCACCTCGGCGATTATGAGGCAACACTCTTTTCCCCGCACAGTCAAAATCGCTTATATGGCGAACAGTTTATCCAAGGCAAACCGAGCCAAAAGCTGGCGGAAGGTTACCATTCCGTGCCTGCATTCATTGAATTGGCACAGCAGCAGCAAATAGAGTTACCTATCTGTCAAGCCGTGTACGATATTATTTATAAACACGCCGATACCGCCGTAGTACTGGAGCGGCTGTTTGCGCGCGAAACGCGATATGAATTTATCTAGACGATGCCCGGCAAGTGTGTTATACTTGCTGCAATACTGACGCACAAATTTGTGAATGCATAGGAGACAACCCCATGAGAGCAAGAAAAATCATAAGCCTATTCCTGGCCTGCGCAATGCTGTTGGCGCTGCTGCCCGCCGCCATGGCACAAACACCCGCGCAAGCAATAGACAGCGCCGTACCTTTCCGCGTCGAGCCCATGATGGCAGGCGACTATGCCTTGCGCTATGACGGTACGGTATGGCGTGTTGTACAGCGCGAGCGAACCTTTATTCCCCAATGGGACAGCTACACTTACACGCGGCTCAACAAAGCCACACAAGTGCCCGACTTAAGCAACATTGTTGCCATTGCGGGTTCTGAGTGGAATCATATGCTGGCACTGCGCCATGACGGCACGGTCTGGACATGGAATCTTGACCGCAACGCCAACAATATCCGTGTGGGTAATATCACCCAGCCCATCCCCGCCAATCGAGCGCAACCAATACAAGTGCCATGGATTACCGATGTGACAACACTCTATGCCAACGGCACCATACGCCGCGTTGACGACACAAGATGGCAGTTTTTCATTTACTTGGATGGAGCTCATAACTACACGCTCCAGGAAGTTTGGGAAGACACATGGACAGGCACATGGGGCAGTGCGAGTCCTGTTGACAGCGGTTGGACTTCGAGCAGCGGCCTATGGCTTCTCGACGATGGCAGCGTTTTTGAGCGGCACTGGAACGACACCAATCCGGTTTCCAGCTTCTTGTCGTTTCCTGACAGAGCCGCGGCCATGAGCGTTGTCACGTGTCACGCACTCATCCTGCTAGAAGACGGCACGGTATGGGCCACAGCATTTAGACCAACACTCAACGACGAGTGGTGGTGCGAGTACTGCCACGAGTGGCATGTCAACTACGCATATTCCAGCTTTTGGCGCGAATTCGGCCCTAATCGCGAGCCGCAATTCGGCGACATCATTCAAGTGCCGGGTTTGACCAATGTTTCGTCTATCTACGCTGTCGACACCTCTTGGGGCAACGAGACCGCTCTCAGCGTCGCGTTGCGCGCCGACGGCACAGTATGGGCATGGGGACCGAATCTCATCTGGTCGGATCCCGGCAATTCAGATATGCGCTTCCTGCGTCCGGTCCAAGTGTCCGGATTAACTGGTATAACACAAGTCGTCGCTGCATCCGATTGGGCGTTTTGGGTATTGGATGATAGCGGCATAATATGGGATGTCATGCACACAAGCACTGGGTGGCATTCGCGGCAAATAGCAAACAACATTTCCTTCGCACTTAACCAAAATTTTGTCGTGCATAGCGACGGCACCCTGCGTGTCTGGGGTCGTGAAGTTCTTCACCCGGAGTGGGGCACTAGTTGGGAGAGCGGCTTCCATACCACCACCATGCCCAACGGCCAACCGTTCAACATCCTTCCCCGCCGCGACACGCCCAACAGCTGGGCCGTCACTTACATGAACGATGCACGCGAGATCGGCCTTATTGACGGGCCATTGCCCGATGGCGTCCTCTACCGTGACGGCGCACCACGTTGGTATATTGCCGAGTTGCTGGCGGCGTTTATGGAAGTGTATACAAGTAATACGTTGGCACAAATCGAAGTCGACTTTGTCATCCGCGGCGGTGAAATCTCCAATGTAACTTTTCCTGATGTACCCGACAGCCATCCGCAATACACACAAATTATGGCTTTGGCACGATTGGGTATCCTAACGGGCGGCGAATTTGGCGGCGTGTTTGGCTTTAATCCCAATGGCACGTTGACACGCGCACAGGCTGCCGTCGGTCTGATGAACATGATGAGAGCTCTGGGCTATCAAACGACAGGCTTCTCGGATGCTGCTGACTTTGCTGACTGGCACATCGGCGGCGGGCAAGGCGGTATTCAATCTTGGGCTCGCGAGCCGGTGTCGTTTCTTTACTATCACAGCATTATGACAAGCACAGCTTCTGCTGGCACACCTCCTGGCACGCCGGCCTTTATCTTTAATCCCAACTTTGCGTTTCAAACACAGCAGTTGATTATTGCGATGGTGAGAATGTTGGATGTTGATTGGCCTGTCCCGCCACCACCGGAAGGCTTCCCGCAAATGTCTATCACTCTGCCCGATCGGCGTTTGACTGCCGACGAACGCGCAGCATGGATTGCCAAATACAACGCCATGGGCGGCGCATTCGCATTTGAACTTGAAGTCGTGCAGATCGTCAATGAAATACGCGCTGATCACGAACTAATTGCCGTTGAAATCGACGCCTCATTGATGCACGCCGCGCGATTTTATGCCCAAACTGTAGCACAATTTCCCGGAGCGGGTCACAATGTCGGCCCATACGCAGAGCCGGACGCGACGCATGGTGCATCGGCCAATATTGCGGCCGCTTTTGGCGCGCGATTGCGGTGGAACGGCGGCAATTTTGCTTGGGGCTCTCACTTGGGCATGACGGCTGAAACACTTGTAAATCTTTGGATGAACTCACCGGGGCATCAAAGGTATATCTTGTCACCGGAACATCGATTTATCGGGGCCGGTGCACATGTTGGTGCCTCCGGCAGCGGCGTATACCACTACCTATTTTTGAGCGAACAACCAAGCATCTAGGAGGCCATCATGCAAGAACAAATTATCACGTTATGTAGTGCGGCGTTACCAAAAATTGAATCAGCTGCGACCGTTGCCGAGCTGGAAGCCTTGCGCGTACAAGTGCTGGGCAAAAAGGGCGAATTGACAGCCGTATTGCGCGGCATGGGCGCATTGTCGGAAGCCGAGCGTCCGCTTGTTGGGCAAGTTGCTAACGAATGGCGCGAGAAGTTGACAAATTCCATTGCCGACCGTGCCGAAATGCTGCAACAAGCGTTGCTGGCGGAGGCACTGGCAAATGAGACCATTGACGTTACCCTGCCGGGCAAAATGCCTGTGACAGGCCATAAGCACCCGATGTCGATTGTACAGGACGAGTTGGTCGATATATTCTTAGGAATGGGCTTCTCAGTCGCCGAGGGACCGCAGATTGAGTTTTCTCGTTATGTGTTCGATGCACTCAACTCACCGCTTAACCATCCCTCGCGTGACTTGCAGGACACATTTTATATCAAGGATGCGCCGATTGACGAAACAACGGGGTTTCCGTCAATGGTTCTGCGTACGCACACATCGTCAGTGCAGATTCGTGCGATGATGGCGCAACAGCCGCCCATTCGCATTATCAGCCCCGGGCGCGTGTATCGCAAGGATGAAGTCGATGCCACGCACAGCCCCAACTTTTCACAAATGGAAGCCCTTGTGGTGGATAAGGGTGTGACAATGGCTGACTTGATGGGTACGTTAGAAGTGCTGATGAAAAACATTTTCGGCGAAGAAACCCGTACGCGATTCCGACCGCATCATTTCCCGTTTACTGAACCATCGGCAGAAGTTGATATTTCTTGTTATATTTGCGGCGGAGACGTTGGCTGTCGCGTTTGCAAGTACGAGGGCTGGATTGAGATGTTGGGCGCAGGCGTTGTGCATCCTGCTGTGCTGCGTAACTGCGGCATTGACCCGGAAATTTACAGCGGCTATGCCTTCGGCGTAGGACTTGAACGCCTAACGCTAGGGCGGTTTGCCATTGATGATATGCGCTTGTTATATGATGGCGATATGCGGTTTCTACGGCAGTTTTAATTGTCTTCTGCGAGCGGGTATTTCCCCCTCCTGCGCTACGCAACAACCTCCAAATTTAGGGGTTGCAATTTCCAAAACACTATGGTATAATGCTTATCTGCCGTTTGTTTCAGCGGCAAATCTTTAAGGAAAGGTGGTGGTTGACTTGCCCAATATCAAGTCTGCCAAAAAACGGGTGGCGGTGACCGCTGCCAAGACCGAAAAGAATCGTGCCGCGCGCTCGGCGTTGCGCACCACGGTGAAGAAAGCCAAATTAGCCGCACAGGCCGAGGAGAATCAACTCACGCCGGAAGTATTCGCCGCAGCACAAAGCGACATCGATCGCGGTGTTGCCAAAGGTTTGATGCATAAGAACAAGGCAGCTCGCATGAAGAGCCAGTTGGCAAAAGTCGCAAAGTAATAAGCTTCTTTGCTTTGCGCTAGGTTCGTTTTTTGCGCTTGACAATCTCCCTGTCGAATGGCAGGGAGATTTTATTTTACAAAAACGTATATTAAGGTGGTGTTTCTATGAAAGAAATCGAAAAAATCATCGGCAAGGACTTTAACGGCGTTATCTCCATCAGCAAAGACGGACAATCCGTTTTCAAAAAGGCTTACGGATACGCCGACTTGCCAAATAAAAGACCCAATCAAACCGACACACGGTTTGCAACAGCTTCCGCAGGCAAGGCATTTGTCGCGGCAGCAATCATGCGACTGATAGAGGACGACAAACTTTCACTCGACAGTTGTATCGGCGACATTTTAGATTTTGACTTAAAAGAAATTTCCCAAAAGATAACCGTCAAGCAACTGCTCAACCACACATCAGGCATTCCCGATTATTTTGACGAATCAGTGATGGAGGAATACGCAGAGCTGTGGATCAACTTTCCCAACTATCGCGTACGCGCATCAACTGATCTTCTACCGCTCTTTATCGACAAGCCCATGATGTACAACCCCGGAGAAAAGTTTCAGTACAACAACACGGGATACGTCGTTTTAGGACTGGTGGTTGAGCAAGTCACGGGCGTTCCTTTTGATGAATTCCTGTCGAAAGCCATTTTCGAGCCGTGTGGTATGAGCGGTACAGGCTATTACGAACTCGACCGCCTGCCCGCCTGCTGCGCCAACGCTTACATCCACGACGAGGCGCGCGACGAATACTATACCAACATTTACAGCGTCGACGCCAAAGGCACAGGTGCGGGTGGCGCGTTTACCACCGCCGATGATGTTGAGTGTTTTTGGACGCATCTCTTAAAGGGAGAGATTGTCAGTAAGGAAACCGCCGCGCAGATGCTCGCCCCACAAGTAGAGAGCAAAGAGTACGGTTTTGGCTTTTGGCTGGACGGCAAACTCCCCTACTTCCAGGGTAGCGACCCAGGCGTCAGCTTTATGTCTTCGCATGATGGCAATGGGCTGTTTGTCTGCGTTATCAGCAATTTGGGTGATGATGTTTGGGAGATACACGAGGAGATTTGTGAGGTGTTTGCGAATATGCAGCGCACAACCTGTGGTTGTTCATATCAAACCACATTGTAGGGGCGAACTCTGTTCGCCTGCCGCATAGAAATAGCCCAAGTGCTATGATTTCATCCTCACACGGGCGATTGATAATCGCCCCTATATCATCAAACGACCCCCTTCGCCCCCTACTCAAACTCATTCATAAACTTTCGAAACTTCAACGGCACGAAATGCTGTTGGAGTTTTAGGTTTTTGCGCTGCGGATTGGCGAGGATATTGAAGTAGCCACGCCAAAGTTCAGTCATTTCTTTGTCTTCGGGAATCGGCTCGATTTCGCCCGGCGGCAACGGCATGATTTGCCATTCATCCGGCGACGACACCACCGCCAAACGCCGTCGCAAATCACGGATAATCAGCCGTGAATCACAGTAGCGTTCGTGGAAATGCTGCCCAATCAACGGCAGAATATGATAGTCCGGCTCGCAATCGGCAATCCACAAATTATCGTGAACGTGGTGCAACCGAAGTATCCCGATGAGCTTGCCCGCCTGTCCCCCCACCTTGCGCGCCGCGTCCTGCAATTGCCAAACACAACGAATTTGCCGCAACGGCAGCGGTGATTTTTTCGTGGAAAAACCCAAGCGCAAGACCTCTAAAATCACATCTTCAATGTTGGGTAGCTGGCTCAAAAAAGCATTGTAAACCAGGCCTGGCAACTCGCCGTCAAGCTTTTGCATCCCCGCCGTAACGCGGTCGGCTTTCGCCGTATCGGTAACAACTTCAACACAGTCAAACAGCGTTAACTCGTCGTTTCGCCCTTTTGCACGGATGCTGTGCTCGCCATGATACGCGTCAAAAATGGCGGTCAACAATCCGTCAAAGGTATCGTCATACAGCAAAACCATGAGCTTGTTGCGGCAATGCCGCGTAAGGTGCATTGCCATCAATGCGCCGTATTGAATTGGATGGCGGCAGACTATCCGCCAGCGAGGGTTGTTCGTACAGCAGCGCGCCGCGGGTGTCACGCCCTATGATTACTTTTGGCGCGTCTTCATGCGCCGGCAACGCTTTTGGCGCATCAAACATCGATGTCTGCTCCGGGTCACGCAGGTCGCTTAACACATCGCGTAAAAACGGGCTGTCGGGCTGCAATTTTCCGCAAAATTTACCCGCCGCTGTCAAGAAATACTGCGCACGCTTCATCACAACGCCCAGCTTTTTGAGATGATCCCACTGTACGGGCGCAAGCCGCCGCGCGGCAATGATTCTGTCGGCCGAAATTTGCCCCAAGCCGGGAATACGCATCAACATTTCACGGTCGGCAGTATTGATTTCGATGGGGAAATGATGAATATTGCGCAACGCCCACGCCGCCTTAGGGTCGACCGCCATGTCAAGGTTTGGGTGGCGATCGTCAGCCAAATCGCTCGGTTCAAATCCGTAGAATCGGAACAAGAAGTCAGCCTGATACAACCGATGCTCACGCAACAACGGCACGGGCACATCAGACACGGGCAAAATCGGATGGTTGCCTACCGGCAAATACGCCGAATAATACACCCGCCTCATTCGCATCTTTTGATACATCGCCCGCGCCAAGGTCATGATGGTCAAATCGCTGTCCGGCGTCGCGCCGACAATCATCTGTGTCGACTGTCCCGCCGGCGCAAATTGCGGCGCATTGCGAAATTTCTTGCCGTCTTCAAGCGCTTGCGCGTTGGCTGTCTTAATCAGCCGCATGGGTTCAATGATAGCCTGCGGCTTCTTTTGCGGCGCAAGCAATGCCAGCGAGTTCGCCGACGGCAACTCAATATTACACGACACACGATCAGCCAGCAGTCCAAGCCGATGAATCATCAACGCCGACGCCCCCGGAATAACTTTGAGATGAATATACCCCGCAAACTGTTCGCGCAGCAACGTTAATGTGCGCTCCATCAACTCCATAGTGTAATCGGGGTTCTTCACCACACCACTCGACAAAAACAAGCCCTCAATATAATTGCGGCGATAGAACCCCAGTGTCAGTTCACACAGTTCTTCGGGCGTAAATGTTGCGCGCGGCACATCGTTGCTGACACGGTTGTGGCAATAGGCGCAGTCGTAAATGCAAACGTTTGACATCAAGACTTTGAGCAGCGACACACACCGCCCGTCGGCTGTCCATGAGTGACAAATACCACCGTTCGCCGTCGAGCCGACCTTGCCCTTTTCCTTGACACGTTTGCTCCCCGAAGAAGCACAAGACACGTCATACCGCGCCGCTTCTCCAAGGATTAGAAGTTTTTCTTGTACTGTCATGGGAATGCTCCTTTCAGTCACAGGGTAGGAGTGCGCAATGTGCACCCCTACTCATTCCTAATTGACAAAGCTCTTTCTAGTTTACTCAGCGGCTGTCTTGCTAAACCGTACCGCGCAATGAATATGCCTGTTAAGGCTTGCAACTTTGTCACGTCGCCGCTTAATAATTCCAATTCTAATTCGCAAATAGGTGCGAATTTTGTGCCAATTATGATTTCGCCGATATCAATCGCCAATTCCGCGCTCAAAACACCCAGGATAATCACACCATGCGTGCGTGTGAAATTGATTTCACAAATCGGCAACAACTCCTCAACTTGCAATCCCTCTGCCGGTGCGCCCAATGCCGCCAATTTCGGCAGCGCACCAGCAATTTCGGTAGCCTCACATTGCCATTCGTTGCGAATGTCGATGTTCTCGGTTCCCGTTTTGAGCGCAACGCGATAGACGTCACCCTCACGCCGCACACGCAACGCCCATTTCCGCTGTGCCAATAAACCATCGGCTGTGTCATAATAAATGGCACGATGTTGTGTTTCAACAAACGGCGTGTCAATCAAATCAAGCAACCACGGATCGCGCAAAATCTGCGCCGCATCAAAGCCGTCGGGCAACTGCAATTTTGTTTCAATTTCCAGCATAAACACCACCTCATTTGTACACATCATATCATGCGAACATTTGTTTGTCAATAGAAAAAATTGACATTCCTTTAAATTTCGGGTATACTATTTTAAAATAACCCTACGAAGAGGGGGGGGGATACGCCCGTGAGATGTAACATTTGTACAGCGACAATATCTGAACAGGCCACTGTTTGTCCTTGGTGCGGGTCGACAGTCGCCCCACAACAACCAAGCGGCATGCCGCATGAGCGTAACAGCCACCCTCGGCAATATGCCCCGCCACCGCCAATCGCTACACAACCCAGGAATGATAGCCGCCCCAAAGCATCTGGCTATCAGTTTTTCGACCCTCGAAAGCGGCTCTGCGTGCCCAAGCCTTTATCGATACCGCACCCTCAACAACAGGCTATGATCGCCCCATGTACTCAGCAACAAACACAAACTCATTTGCCGCAAAATATTTTCGGCATTCCGTCACAGATGACACATCAACCTCAAACGATGCCGCCGCAGGTGCACACTGCCCCGCACGATATGCCGCATCAGATGCCGCACCTTGCTGCGCAACACGCCCCCTCCCCGACAATGCCGCCTACGCGTGACAGCGAGGCTTTGTTGCAAACTATGCCGGCATCTCAAACACTTGAACTTACATCTAACACCAACCAAAGCGAACAAGATACCGGTGTGCCGTCTACACCGCTCAGTGATACCATCCTCCATGCATCGCCCGACCTCGGTGCGGCGGCCGGCAATATCAAACAAATAACAGGTGCATTGCCCGACCTTTCAGATCATCTTAACAAGCCTGAGGTGATTCAAGACGCGCCTCTTTCTTTTACGTTCCAGCCTTCCGAAGGCTCTGACACTGCAACATTTGAACCTGCTCTCAGCTACGGTTCACCATCCGGCGAAACGACGCTGACGGTTTGGTTTGCTGTGATGATGGTATTGCTTGCATGTGTTCCCGTTATCGGGTTAATTTGCGCTGTGGTTTGGGGATTGAAAAGCCACGATATAGGTAAGCGTACACTGGGTCGCGCACTTGTTATCGTACATTTACTGGCATTGTTGGGCGCCATTGCATGGTTTTTGGTTGGTATCGTGAGCAATCCTGTCGCAATGATACATTTTTAGCATGTGGGCTTTATTTTCCGACGCTTTCGCGCCCATTGTTGACGGCGTATCAGTGCTGACTGCCGGATATGCCGAGTATTTGCAATGCAACGACGACTGCGTAGTTGTTGCACCTAAAGCACCGCACCATGTTGACAATTATCCTTACCCCGTTCTACGCGTTCCATCGCTCAAAACGAGCAAGGCAATCGGCCCGTATCGTTTAGCCACACCCATTGCAATGCGCACCATCGCCAAACTCAAAAAAATGCCATTACGGTTGGCGCACTGTCACAGCCCCTTTTCGCTGTCCCTTTTGGCTAAAAAAACGGCGCAATCATGCAAGATCCCCTCGGTCTACACCTATCATACTAAGTACGCGCAGGACTTTGAACGCACTGTACCGGAAAAATTCCGAACATTTATGCAAAATTTTGTTGTCCGGCGCATTTCCTCTTTCGATGAAGTGTGGGCCGTTTCGCGAGGCGCAGCCCTAGATTTGCAAAACTTGGGCTACAACGGTGATATACATATCATGCGCAACGGTTGCACCATGCCAACTGAACCGGTAGAGGCGTCGTTGCTTCAGACCGTCAATCGCACCCATCACTTGCCCGAAAATGTACCCATATTTCTCTTTGTCGGGCGTATGATTTGGTATAAGAAGATTCGACTGATTCTCAATACATTAGCGCAATTGCAAAAAGACGGGCGTGATTTTCGTATGCTCTTTGTGGGAAATGGTCAAGACGAAAAGGAGATTCAAAATACCTGCCGCGCCATGGGCTTAGCTCAACATGTTATCTTTGTTGGCGCGGTGCGTGACCGCGAACTGCTGCGGGCATACTATGCGCGGGCTGACGTATTTTTCTTCCCGTCTGATTTTGATACCAGCGGATTGGTCGTGCAAGAGGCAGCGGCGTTAGCGTGCCCCGGCGTGGTGTTGCGCGGTAGTTGCGTTGCCGAAGGCGTAACACATGGGCGTAACGGCTTGCATATTGACGACAATGCGGCGCAAGCGGCACGAGCCATTTCCGAATTACTGAACGCACCGCAGAAATTGCACGATATGGGCATATTAGCACAACGAGAAGTTTATTTCAGCTGGCAGGATGCTATGAATGAAGTGATGGCGCGATATGAGAAAATAATCGCACGCTGACAATGGCGTCTGCGGACGCAGGACGGGGATACGACCATGAAAAAGATAGAACTTGCCGCTGCTGTTGTTGAGCGCCTTGCTGCGCGTTATCCCGACGGGCTTTGCTCATTGCAATACGAGCATGACTACCAATTGCTCTTTGCTGTGCGGCTGTCGGCACAATGCACCGACGCACGAGTCAATACCATTACACCAATTCTATACGGTAGGTATAAATCGCTTCAAGCTTTGGCCGAAGCCGATATTGCCGACATAGAAGCCATTGTCAAGCCCTGCGGTTTTTTTCGCACCAAAGCAAAGGATATTGTGCTGGCCGCACAGATATTAATAGAGCGGCACAATGGTATTGTGCCAGACAATATGGATGACTTGCTCGCCTTGCCCGGCGTAGGGCGCAAAACGGCGAACTTAATCCTCGGCGATGTATATGGACAGCCTGCCATTGTCGCCGACACACATTGCATACGAATCTCCAACCGCTTAGGATTGTGCAACAGCAAAGACCCGGCAAAAGTTGAACAACAGTTGAAAAAAATCGTCACGCCGGACGCACAAAACGACTTATGTCATCGTTTCGTATTGTTCGGGCGCGAGGTCTGCGTGGCACGACGAGCGAAATGTGATATTTGTGAGTTAAGTGATATTTGCATAAAGAAAGGAATTTGACCCATGAAAAAAACTATCTTACTCACCGCACTTATCCTGACGGCAGCTCTGCTTCTGCTGACAGCTTGTGACCGAACCGATGCGCGGTGGGAAAACACCCTGCAAGAGGCGCAAGGTAACGGTGAAATCACGCAAGGCCGCCGCGTTAACGCGCTGCTGCACAACGACGGCACATGGCAACTTGTTGTTGCGTTAGACGAGGTTGTCAGCCATCCGACTACACTCACCATCGAGGGCATTGACGGCGAAGTGTTCGGTCAAGAGATAGATGATATGGCTATATCTGCGCCGTTGCAGACTGACGCCGGCTACATTGTGACAATTGAACGCAACGGCGAATCGGCGCAAGGAATTGTGCGCTTTAACCGGGATGAATGGCTGAGTATTGACGGGCAAACACAGTCCCGTGACGTGAGAAACTTTCAGGTCATAGCGGCCAACGGGCGCAATTTGGGCGAATTTGAGAGCGTGTTTCACGCCATGGAGCAAACTTTCCGCCGCACAGGCGCACAGGTTAAGGAAGACGGTGGGCGTGTCGTGTTCACCGAGGGCGAAGCCAATGCCATCTTCTTGTTCCAGCACACACGGTTTATCAACGTTGTATATGACGAAATATCGGCGCGGGATTTTCTCGATAATCATCCGTTTACCCATGCGGTGCGCAGTGATGGTTCGATTTTTGACAACAGCTACCGTTTTTTTGCCACAGATGAACGCTATGAACCCGACCCGCATATGTGGGAGCCTAACAGCGGCGGCTACACTTACAAAGTACCATATTCGTTTAACGGGTTTAGACGCGTAACAACCGTGATAGACTTGAGTCAAGCGCGCTTCCGCAAGTCGGATCGCTCAGGCGAGCCCGGGCAGGGCTTCAACGCTTACATTTTCTTTGCTTTGCAGAATGCCACATTTACCGTTGACGCAGGTATTTATGCGGGGTATGCCAATGACGGAGTATGGCGTGTCTTTATGGCCAATAAAGACGGCGGGTTGACCGATTTTGGGCCTATCGTTGAGGCCGACTATGACAACGGCTCGTGGATCCCGCGCGATGACGTGCGGATTACCATTTGGTATTCCGATGGCATGGCCAACATGGAGGTTGAGAACCTAACGACAGGGCAAATCGTTGCGGCCGAAATTGTGCACCCGGAAATCGGCGGCAATGCAGCATTTATTTCGGGTACATCATTTGTGCCGGCAAATCTTTCCTATCGCCATACGCCGGACTGGCGCAACGGTGGCTATTTGCTCAACGTTATTTACAGCGAAAAATATCTACAGCGCACCGGCGCACGACTGGGCGAATTTGAGAACTTTTCATACTGGTACGGCAGCCCCGAGACATTCTATTACTTCTTCCTGTATCAAGATGACACTTGCCACGTTGATTTCCTGCGCAACAGCAACGGCGATGTGATTGGCGAGGTCATCAACATCGACTATCGGTTCTGGGATGACAGAGATGCAGATACCTGGCGAGGATGGTAGGCGATAGCGTTACCACACAATCGCTTGACAAAAAATGAATTTGCAAAAGGGACGCTTATTGCGTCCCTTTTACTTTAACCAAAATTTTCTTCACAGCCTCCCCTGCCTCGATGCAATCGGCAACCAGCAACTCCATCACGCAAACGCCTGTGTTATCGCGGTTACGGATGTTTTCGACCAGTTGCCCGTACGTTGCCGTAATGCCGTGCGCCGTCAACCAATCGTATGCGCCACGGCTCATTAGCTTTCCGTAAACAACCGCAACGCCGTTGACAATCAGCAATGCCGCGGCGGCTCGTCCGACAACAGTGTCGGCAACGCTTGCGCCTTGCAAATCATCGGCGTGGTTGGCGTGCAATTGCAACAACGGACGCAAGCCCTTGCCTTGCAATGTGTGCAAAGCTGCGCCGTCACGTACGACAACGCAGCTATGCGCACCTAAAAGCTCTTCGCCGTTAAAATGCAAAGTTGCCATTGACAAATATCGGAATCTCTTTGCCGTCAACGTCTGTACCGACAATCGACAAGTCTGCCGTGCCGACCATGAAGTCGATATGCGTCAACGAATCATTTTGCCCGCGGGCTTTTGCCGTCTCTTCGTCCGGCGTATCGCGAAAGCATGGGTACGCCTTACCGAACGCAAAGTGGCATGACGCGTTTTCGTCAAACAACGTGTTGTAAAACAGCACGTTCATGTTAGAAATCGGCGAATCGTACGGCACAAGCGCAATTTCGCCCAAATAACGTGCGCCCTCGTCGATGTTCAGTTCGTTTTCGAGATATTCTTGCCCTTTTTCGGCGGTTACATTGACAATTTTTCCGTTTTCAAAGGCAAACTTCATGCCGTCGACAATATTACCGTTAAGCGACAACGGCATGGACGAATACAATACACCGTTCACGCCGTCGCGCTTTGGTAGCGTGAAAATCTCTTCGCTCGGCATATTGGCGACAAATTGTACGCCGTCAGCGCTCTTTTCGCCGCAGGCAATCCACTGGTGTTGGTCGGGCAATTCCAGTGTCAAATCAGTGCCCAAGCTGTTGATGTAGTGCAGGCTTTTGAGGTTGTAGCTGTTGAGCGTTTCCGAGCGTTTGTGCATAATTTCGAGATGCTTGCGCCAGTTTGCCACCGCATCACCTTCAAGGCGTGTCGCAACGGAAATAGCTTGCCACAACGCCGCCATTGCATCATCATCGCTCTTATCGGGGAATACGCGCTTTGCCCAGCTGACAGTCGGCACACTAACGATATTCCATGCAAACTCGTTCGCCATTTGCCTGTCGGAATAGAATTTCAAGCCCGCACTGCTGACCTTGTTCGCGCGCATAATTCTGTCGGGGTCGGCGTCTTTTAGCAGTTCGGGGTCGGTGGCGTAGACGTTGATAATCGCGGCTTTTTTGTCGGCAAACTCTTTGTACATCTCAACAATCCAGTTCGGCAACTCGTCAAACGTAGCATCGTCGGCGCGGAGATATCTCATTTGCGTCAGCATATCATCGTTCCAGCGCATGACGACTTCACGCGCACCGGCGTCGTATCCGGCCTCAGCAATTTGCCGCGCAAAATCGGCGCATTCAACGGGACAGTTGACGACAAGCGTGCCGCCTTTTTGCAGGTTTACGCCGACGTTTACGGCGAGCCGTGCAAATTGTTTTAGGTCTTGGTTTGTCATGTGGGTTGCTCCTTTATGTGGTGTATTTTGTATTGTATGGACGGCGGTGTGCCGCCCCTACGAAGATAACACGTTTGCTTCCAGCCATTTTGCCACGCCGTCATTTTCGTTTGTGTCGGCACGAACGGTTGACACAGCTTTGACCTCGTCGATGGCGTCATCCATCACAACGCCTGTGCCGCAAGCGGTTAGCATATCAATATCGTTCAAATCGTCACCGAATGCAACCATTTCTGCCGGCATTATGCCCCAGTGTTGCGCCAACGCCATAACGGCGTTGCTTTTGCGCGCTTCGCGGTGCATAATCATTGCCAAACCGTCGCGGGCAAGGATTACATAGGCCTCATCAGGAAGATGGTTTTCGATGAATTCGGCATCTTCTGAGACACACTCCTCAACATAGATTTTCTCGGCGTTAAGATTGTATTGCTCAAAATCAACGATTTCAAACTCGAAATCCAACCCCCAGCGTTTGTGTACATCAAAGTTTGTATAATGCTTCCTGCCGCGTTGCGCGCCGGTTACCATACCGCGATTATCGCAAGCCATCAGCAACTTACGACCCGTTTCAGCCTGAATGAACCGCTCGTATACAACCGTGCCGCCAACCATCGAAACCGCACCGTTATTGTACGCGCAACCGTCAAACATCCCGGGCGGAAACAGCTCGACTGAATGACACCCTCGACCCGTGGCGTAAGCCACTTTAATCCCGCGCGCTTGCACACGCCGCAACACATCTTGCGTGTAATCGCTGATGGTTTTGTCCTCGCGCAACAGTGTGCCATCGAGGTCGGTGACGATGAGTTTAATATCCATACTCACTCCTCAGCCACTTTAATTCTTCGATAATGTACTCCAAATCATCAAACGTCCAGCGTCCGTATTCGACTATCATCAGCGCGTTTTTGTCGGCTTTGCGCAGTATCGGGTCGTAATCTATCGCGCCGCGCTTGTCCCTCAGCGGCCAGTGCTTGTCTTCCGTGCCGTCATTGTTGTGCAGGTGATAGGCTTTGATTTTATCGCCCAATTGCTCGATTAACGCAAGCATATCCCACCCGCAATTTTGCGCGTGTCCGATGTCAACAAGGCACTCCATGCCGGGAATCTCGGCAAACAGTTCAGCAAACTGCTCTTGATTGAACAGTACGCTGTCGCTTTGCAAACTGCCGCAATTCTCGACAAGCAATTTCACGCCGTATTCCGCCGCCAATGCCGCCCATTGTACGTAACGCTCACGCCAGCGCAGGCGCACGGATTCCCGCTCGGCCTGCGGCGTTTTTTCGCCGTACAGCGCGGCGTGAATGACCATATATTCGGCGTTGCACAGCTGTGCGGTGCGCAGGCATTCACGCAACCGCGTAATGCTATACTTGTACGCCCAGCCGTCAACATCATCACACATCAAGCGCACGCCGTCCATGGGGTAATGAAAGCTGACCAATTGCCGCTCAATTTGCGGACGCAGAAGTTCGGCAATATTGGCGTTATCGTAAAGCGGCAGTGCGTCGTAAAAGATTTCGATGCCGATGTCATGCAAGCCGTTGTCTTGCAGTCGTTGCAGCATTGGAATAAGCTGTTCGCGCGGACAGCAGGATGAGCTAAGAGCCAGCATTAGTTACCTCCGACAGAATTATTCTATCCCCACATTCGTCCTGCATCATATGAGCCAAAGACTGTACCGGCCTCTATGCCGTCATATAGTCCATCAAGCAGTTCGGACACCGTTACAAGCTGGAAGCCCTCTTGGAGCAGTCGGGGCACTAAAAGCTCGACGGCGTGGGCAGTTGTCTCGTGTATGTCGTGCAATAAGATCACGGCGCCGTCTTGCACTTGGTCCATAATTCTTTCTACAATGACATCAGCATCTCGGTCACGCCAGTCCATTGGGTCGACAGTCCATTTTATGACCGCATAGCCCAACTCTGCGGATATGCCGATAACTCTTTCATCGGCTAACCCAAACGGAGGCCGGTATATTGGAGGCGACATACCAGTAATGGCAGCGATGGCGGCAGAGGTAGATTGTATCTCATTGATGATGGCCTCATCGGTCAGCGAAGTCATATGCGGATGCGTCCAAGTATGGTTAGCGATTTCATTGCCCATTTCAAACGCACGCATCACTGTATCACGGTGCGTGCTTAACCGTTGACCCACAACAAAAAACGTTGCCCGCCCGCTGTGCTGTTCCAGCACATCCAGAATACGTTCGGTGTGCGGCGCAGGGCCGTCATCAAACGTCAGCGCAACTATGGGTTGTCTTGGTGTAGGCTGCGGCGTGGGTGCAGGCAGCGGCACTTCTGTCGGTACAGCGGGGTTTGGCGCGGATCGGGGCGCAGCTGTCGGGGCATGCGCTGTCGTGCAGGCGGCAAGCGTCAGCGCGACAATCAGCAATAAAATTGACAATGTTTTCACAGGCACACCTCCCCCATTTTCTTTTGTCAGTATATCACGGAGCGGCTGGTTAGGTCAAGCCGATTTTTTGCGCAGCCATGCCCGTACGTCAAGAGCGTTTAGCAGCAGCGCCATGACACCGCCGATGAGCATGGCAATCACTACACCGAGCAACCGCAACGACGGTTGTGCCACGGTATACCACGTGATAAGTAATTGCACCAACCCTGCTGCCATGACGTTTGCCGCAGCGCGTTTTTGCTTGCCGACGGCATTGAGTATGCTTGCCGTGACAACTTGATACGACGAAAAAAGGAAACTGATACATAGCAACGCCATCATTTTAAAATCAACACTATTGGCAAAGAGTGCATTGACAATGGGTTGGCCGAAAAGTGCCAACAAAGTCAACATCGGCAGCATAATAATGGTTGTGACACGCAGTGAACGACTGACATACAGGCTGACAAGGCGTTTATTATCCTGTGCCACAGCTTCGGAAATACGAGGTGACATCACCAATGTCAATGCGCCGATACAGGCCATGGGCAATGCGATAAGCGGCAGCACCATGCCGAAAATAACGCCGTAATGCGACAACGCGTCAATTGACGATAAACCACTTGCCATCAATCGCTCGGGGATGATGACAGCGTTTGCCGAGCTGATAAGGTTAAGCGCAACGGCGGAGATTGATACGGGGATGGCGATGTTTAATATTTCGCGGCGATGTGCAGGGGCGGCACCCTGTCGCCCACACATATTAACGCCATTTTGCGAACACATAATGCCAGCCCTTGCGTTGCGTTTGTGCCTCATATACAGCCACCGCAGCAACATAGAACTCACCACCTCACAGGCGACCAGCCCCGCAACAATGAGTGCGATGGTGTATTCGGCATGTTGCTGCGGAAATTGCCATACCAAGAACAGCACCGCGCACGAACGCACGATTTGCTCAACCATTTCGCTCAGCGCGGGTGGGTGGATATTTTTGATGCCATAAAAATAATTTTTATAAATATTTTCAACACCGGTGAAAAAGATACAAGCGAGCAATACGAGCAGCCCGAGATGTGTTCGTGCGTCACCGATGAGCACGACAGATATGCCATCGGAGAAGAGCGCGACAACTGCCGCAACGATTAAAAACGCCACAAAGAATAGCCGCAACGCTTTACGCACCAATTGATGCGTGCGCTCATACTGCCCAACGGCGGTATACTCGGCCGACAGGCGACTGACAGCAACAGTCAAGCCGGTTGCCACCAGCGACATGATGACGGCGTAAACCGGCACGATAAGCTGATATAGTCCCATGACTTCGGCACCGACCAGTCGCACTAGTGCGACACGATAGAAAAACGCGATGATTTGTGAGGTGATGTTCACCAGCGTGATAACCGCTGTGGCATAGGTAGCTGTGTTGGTAAGTTTTATGTTCATGCAATCGCCTCCTCTGTAACCTTATGAGGACGAGTTGGGCGATATGTTCATCATAATCTATTATGGGTCTACGATATAACTGCAGCATATTTATGCTACTCACAATTCCGTTTTTAGCAGCAATTTGTAATACTCCGCCTTACTCAATAAACACCGCGGAATACCAGTGCGGAACCTCATCGTGTGCTTGTAATACGTCCAGCGGCAAGCCCAGTCCATGTACAGTCTTAAACACATCAACACCAACAGCATGGAACGCCGGGCGCGCTTTCATAACGTTGTGGCAGTCCTTGTCATGCACTTTTGCACACTCTTTGCAGAGCCCACAGTCGCTTAGCGAAAAGGCAAAATGATAGCCATCGAGAAAAGCGGCACGCTCAATTTCAAATGAGATTTTTTGCGAAAGGTGTTTGTCGCGGCAACCGATAACCACGCCCCAATTGTAACGCTGGAACAGCTCGCGGTACTCGTCCATACTGAGCGGCGACTTTTGGTACGGACAGGTGTGATTTTTGCCATAGGTAGAGCAACCAAACAGACATTTCAGCACAACTCGTGGATCGAAAACAATGTCATCGATGTTAAACTTGACGGCGTAATCGGCGCCCATATCAAAAGCTTGGGTGATGTATTTCATAGAGATTTCTCCTTATTCAGTCTAATTCTGCTTTTGCTAACATCAAAGCCATCAGGATAACGCTTTTTAAGCTTTTCTACATTGTGGATAGCAATCTCTTCCAACGTAATGTCTAAGCCTGACGCGATGATGGCTAAATACCACAAACAATCAGAAGCTTCGTCCAATAATTTTTCGGCATCCAACGCATGACCTTGAAATTTATGTTTCTTGACAATATCGATGCATTCCCCTGCTTCACCGCACAGCCCCATCACACCGTTCAAAATCAAACTGTCTTTTGAATAGTCACCAGCCGTTCTCATTGCTAAGGCTTGATATTCGTTAAAGTTCATGTCGCGCATTACCTCCAAAGATGTAAATTTTTCTGTGCCACCGACTGGTAGGTGGCTGAGACTATGTGTGTTTATTAGACTCATTTATCTTTTTGAAATTCTACAAATAAGTATAACGGAATATCAGGTATTTTATCATCTCCATATACCTTAGGCTCCAATATTTCTTTCAAAGTAAAGCCAGCTTTTGCCACTGTATTGAGATAATAAGAGATTGGTCTGTGATAGTGCATGGTAGCACCCCAAAACATTTGTTGCTCAGCTATTGGTGTAATATAATCGAAAACTTTTTTGGACAGCACAATGTCCTGTTCATTTTTCTCCCATTCTGCACGATAAAAAGCGGGGTGAACGATGGAGAAAAAAAGTCTTCCGTTGTTTTTGGTTATTCTGTAAAATTCTGAAATTGCGTTATCTATGGGGTCAATGTCCATCAATACTAAGTGACAAAACACGATGTCAAAAGCATTATTCTCGTAGGGCATTGCTCCCATGATATTTACTTCCTCATAATTGTATAGCGGATACTTCTCTTTAGCTATTTTTATCATTTCTGCCGAAGCGTCACAGCCTGTGACGATACCGCCATTTTGACTTAAAATATGTGTATACTCCCCATTGCCACATCCCGCGTCAAGAACATTTAGTTTGTCGACATCCGAAAAGTGTTTAGATATAAACGCTCTGCAAAAAAGTGAATGGCAAGAAGTGTCTTCAAATGCTGAGTAAGAACGGGCCGCATCATTCCAAGCCTGTATATTTTTATCCATAAACAAGCTCCTTCGTAAAAACATTTATCACATCTATACATTGCTAATAAAATTATACCAAAGTCTACCATACATCAACTATATCTCTAAATATCTCATCGTTTATGATGATGAGAATACATTAACTACCCATACTGCTTAATTTCCAGGAAAATCTTACCTTTCTTACTATACCCCAAAACAACGAGGATTTCAATCTTTCCCTTGCCGCGGATTGTGATTTTATCTCCGGGTTGCAGCAATTTGTCAGACTTTATGCATTCGGCGGCATTCAACGCAACGCCGCCTTTTTCTATGAGCGATGATGAGACTGCTCGCGACATCCCCCAAGCCGCGCCGACAACGCAATCCAGCCGCAGGGAAGATACCGTAACTGTACTGATTGCAAAGTCATTGTAGCCTGTGCAAATTTCATCGGGCATGATATACGAAAGTATGAGCTGTTTTCGCCCTGCTTTTTGATAGTTCATCATAACATACTCGGCAATTTCGCTCAACACAACAATATCTGCACCATTGTCATGCACAAAAATATCACCGATACACTCACGTTTAATCTGTAAGCCCATCAACGAGCCGAGATAGTCTCGGTGCGTGAGCATATCTTGCTTGGCTTTTTCTGCACGGATAACGCGGAACAATTCATGCTCGGTGGAATAATCGGGCAGGAATATACATGTCTTTCGCTCGGCGTCCAAAACGCCGCCATCAAAATGATAATCCCTGTAATTCAGCCGCGAGAGCAGTTGTTGTACCAATGCTTGTTGGCGAGAATCTAAAAATCGTGTAGCAGTCAAGATATTTTTGCGCCTACAGTCCGCCATTTTATCGCAAATGGCGGATAGAAAAATATACTCATCATTGTTGGCTGCGAGCGATTTGCATATGTCTTTTATACCCATACCATACATGATAGCATAGAAGTGTTGGTTGTGGCAACTAAACACATGACAGGGGCGGGTTGAAAAAATAGAGAAAGCATGATACAATTATTGTGCCTTTGAAATCGATAAACCGTTAGAAAAGGAGCAATTATGGGCAAAAAGTTGGTTGAATACGCTAAAGACATAGTCGGACAATACGCGTTACATGGCTTTGAAGGGAATACCGCTGGGAAAGTATCTGCTGCTCTTCTAACCGAACAGGGGAATATTTATACCGGCATAAACATTGACGTGGCTTGTAGTTTAGGGTTTTGTGCCGAGCATTCAGCGATTGCGGAGATGCTCAAAAATCGCGAAACGCACGTTGTGAGCATCGTTGCGGTTCGAGATGACGGCGCAATACTTCCGCCCTGCGGGCGTTGCCGCGAAATGCTTATGCAGATTAACTTTTCTAACGCAGACGCGCGGGTGATTGTTGCTGAAAATAAATCAGTTCTGCTTCGAGAATTACTGCCTTTTCACTGGAATGACATAAAGGATTAGAGCGATTATGGAAAAACTATATCACATTGGAATCAATAATTCACATGGTGCTAAAATTGCACTACTTCCGGGCGACCCGGCGCGTGTAGAGAAAATTGCGCGGCAATTAAATCAACCCCGTTTTTACGCGCAGAACAGGGAATACACGGCTTGGCTGGGCGAATTGCCATGCGGCGAAACGTGCATGGTCATGTCAACAGGCATGGGCGGTCCGTCAACGGCAATCTGCGTTGAGGAGCTATACCGAGCCGGCGTTCGTGACTTTATACGCGTTGGAACTTGCGGTGGCATGAATATCAATGTTGCCGGCGGCGATGTTGTTATCGCCACGGGCGCAGTTCGCATGGAGGGCACGTCCAAAGAATATGTACCGATAGAATTTCCTGCCATAGCAAATTTAGATGCCACAAATGCTCTTGTAGCTGCCGCAGAAACCGAAGGCATTACATATCACACAGGCATTGTGCAAAGCAAGGATTCCTTTTATGGGCAACATAGCCCTGAGCGTATGCCATCCGGCGATGAGCTTATGACCAAATGGAACGCATGGATAAAAGCGGGCTGCCTGGCCAGTGAAATGGAATGCGCAGCACTGTATATCGTTTGCCAAATATTGGGCGCCAGAAGCGGGTGTGTATTGTCGGTGGTATGGAATCAAATGCACGCTAAGCCGAGCGCGACGGATTCGGCATGTCACGACCCGGAGAAGGCGATACGTACAGCTGTTAAAGCGGCAAATATTTTGGCAATGGAAAGAAAGTCTTTATCTAAATAAATATTCTCACCTACGACTATTTTTCTCTAAACTGTGTATCCAGCACGCCCTGTAAGTCATCGACAAATCTTTGTATTCGCTCTAGTTTTTGTTTTGTAAATATCTGACTTGTGTAGTTGATCAACAAAATCAAACTATAACTTGCAATAACAATTGTGATAAACGTAAAAGTATGTTCCATTATTCTAGATGTATCGGTTTGCTCACTAATAAATGCAGAAAAGACAACCAATGTAACAGGTATCAATAATGTTTGCATCCATCTATCCAAGCGTTGTTTTTTAGCGGCGATGATATTTTGGTTTTTTTCTACGTAAGCAGAAAGTCTATTTCGATATTCTTGAATCTCTGATCTTTCTAAAATTGATTGTCCTTTCAGCCATTCAAAAACTTGACTGCACCGCTTTCTGTAATCAAAAATATTGTTATTGCTATTGATAATCTGAACATGCTTAACATACAGGTATCCAATGACACCAAGCACCAATAAAAGAGCCAGTGGTATAAGAAGTATGAATCCCTCCTGAAAAATATATGCGAAAATAATAGAGGCGAAAGCACCAATTATTGCTAAAGTAGGCAGTGCAATGTTAAACCAAGGAAGACATAATATTTTTTTTATTGTGCTGTCTTCAATCTCTTTCTGATATTTTAAGTAGCTATAAAATAAAAGCATTTCCATAACGGTGCCCTTTCTCAATACGATAGCGACATCGCACGCGTAACGATTAAACCAAGAATAAATAAGCTGACCAGCGCCTCTGCGCCTGCCATTATTTTTGCCATGTGGCTATATGGCGTCAATGCAGCAGGCGAGAACGAAGTTGCTGTTGTAATTGACACGTAAAGATAATCAATAAATCCCGGCGTCCAGTTTTCGGGTGCCAGCCTCGAATCATTTGATGTTTGCTGCGGAAAGACAAAGTCGGGATAAATTTTATTGCGAAATACTGTCGCAAACCCCAGCGCGCGAACCTCCGGACCACCCGTATCAAGCTCCCAATATGCTAAGGCAAAAACGCCGATATTTACGACCCACAAGGCAAAGCCTGCCAACAACAATTCGTGAGAGAGCGTGACGGTCGCCGGATTAAGCATATCGTAAATAAACCACCCCATACAAATCAAGTTTATCAATGGCAAAAGAATAACGACCGCAATTGACAGCGCACGTGCTAACCTCGAAGGCTTCCTATGACTGCCCGAATAGGCAAGTATAGAAGAAGTTAGCATCACACCTGAAATAAGTGGTAATATCCAAATAAAATCAAGATTTATCGCATACGCTATCCATGTTTGTCCCGCTATGACAATTAAAGTCATGATAAGAGCAGCAATGCGCGCGCGAAAATAAGAGCTTACTTGCAAGCCTTTTTTTCTAACGCTTTTACCCGCAGTCAAAGGTTTTTGCGACTTCATATAGGAACCTCCCTACATTTACTGCGGCCATTATATCAAAAATGAATCTAAAAATCTACCATTTCAGACAATAATAATGAAAACCAGCTTCACCAACTTACCACATTTCTGCATAATCTGCCAAAATTAACGAATACTAGGATGCATTGCTTCGATTAACCGGTCATTTCAACCGTGACTTAGGAGGAAATAAACATGAAAGCAACAGGCATTGTACGCCGTATCGACGACCTCGGGCGCGTTGTCATCCCTAAAGAAATTCGTCGCACTATGCGTATTCGAGAGGGCGACCCGCTTGAAATCTATACTGACAGAGATGGTGAAGTCATTTTCAAAAAGTATTCGCCACTGGGCGAGCTATCATCTTTTGCCGGACAAATTTGCGAGACACTGCACAAAACAAGCGGCTTCTCAGTCGTTGTCACTGACCGTGATACAGTCATTGCTGCCAGCGGACCGATGCGTCGCGACTTGCAAGATAAGCGCCTGAGTGAAGATGTGGAAAAAATCATGGAAGATCGCCAAACTCATCTGCATAAATCGGGAGAACAAGGAATTTCTATCGTTGACGGCAACAATCGTGCGTTAGTCGGTTTGGCGTCACCCATCCTTGCCGAGGGCGACGTATCAGGTTGCGTGGTGTTGATATCAACCGATGCCGCCACCGAGATGAGTGAAACTGAGCTGAAACTGGTGCAAACGGTATCGGGGTTCTTAGGCAAGCAGATGGAAAGTTGAACAAATAACAGGGCGCGGCGATATGGCCGCGCCCTGTTGCTATCTTTAAATAGAAAATGCTTATATTGTGACATTTCAACTAGCCAGTTTCGTCAATTCTTCCTCAATCCAAACGTGTTTCATATTCATAGCCTTTTTTGCGCAATTGCTTCAAAATCAGTTCAAAAGTTTCCCTTGGTCTTTTAGACAGAAGGCAAGCGAATAACGACTGTCAAGCATGTCATCATCAAGCGCAAAGGATTTTTCCCAATACGCCTCTGCTTTTTCAAACTCGCGCAATGCATGATCTGCACGCAAAGCAATTATGCCATAACGATGCTTCGATGTCAGTGCTTCAACGCCCCCGAATTGGCCCGGAGCAATTCAAAGCATGCCACAAACCGCTCAGTGCCCCTAACAACATCAAACAGTGACTCGGTTTTATACATAATGTTAAGATGCTTCATGGCGTTTTGCGTTGCTTTTTCTACACATGTTAAGGCATTTTCAATATCGCCTGCCTCACAGTATAGCTCGGCAACATCGAGGTGTCGAAATGCACGTTCAACTGAATCGCCACCATCGTCACGCATTGAGTCTGTCAAAGCTTCAATTTGCATTGCCGCCTTGTACCACTTGATTCTTTGCAGCGTGTCCAAATCGGCTTTGCGAGCATAACCTTTTATAAAATCACACAATAAAATGGTAAAGCGCACAATCTGGAGCTGTTGGTTCTGCAGCCATTCCTCGCCCTCTAATACAGAGCCGGCGTTGACATCTTGTGTGTACCACGCCTCAGACGGCAATGTAACCAAGATTTTTTCCGCTTCTTCTTTCATATCCCATTCGACATATTGATTAAAAAGTTGAAATTTAGCATCCAGGCAGATATTGGGGTCGGGACAATATTCCATAACCCGTTCGCTGACAGCTATGATTTCTTGCTTAAACGTCTCAGCATCGACGGTACACAACGCCTGTACAAGGAGGTTTTGCAAATAATAATTCACAGGGTATTCTTTTAACGCGATTCGCGCCATTTCAATAGCCTTATCTGCTTTACCGATATTGAGCAAATTGCGAATATCCCGCTTATACTCCGAAACTTTTTGCTCACCAAGTACCACCTCGGTTCCCAATAACTCATCGACTGTAACCTTAAAGAAAATGGCGATATGCGGCAGTAGCCCTATATCTGGCATATTTGTGCCTGTTTCCCAACGGCTGACAGTCTGCGATGTCACATCGAAAATATCAGCGACTTGTTCTTGCGTTAGATCGCGGTTTTTCCGCAGCTGTTTGAATTTCTCACTAAGATAGGTTGTCATTTTTTACACCTCTCTGATTATCTATATTTTTAGAAGCGCTTCTGACAATATTGAACTATACTTTTGATCATAAGTCAACTACACATTACGTGAATATTTTGCACGCAACACGTAAGTTTGCAGATAGCTAAAGCCCCATGTTGCATAGTATGTCTCTCCTGTTTGAATGCAAGTTCATTATAGCAGATACCGCGGCATCTGCATTGTACATACGGCGGCGATCGGTATAACGCATCAAACATCTAAACAAAATCATTTGGCTCTTTTCCACAAGCAATTGCTACAAGTAACCTTTGAACGCTGTTTTGGCATGCTCAAACAAACGGGCAAAAATGGAAATCAGTTCTGCTCATACCGGCAAAACCATGGAATTTGCAGAGGGTAATGCATAGGCAGTCTCGTTTTTCATTTTCGGCAACCCGACTACATCGCAGCCGGGAACAAACGTCCGGCTTGTATGAAAGGTTGTGTCTTTACTCACCCTATTTTTGCCGCAAAATGTCGCAAAATCGGCGAAATTTCTTACGACTTACCATCATAATACCCAACAAAAGCATGACCATGCCTGTTATTGCTGCGTTTATTACGGGGGGTGCCTCATTGGTCCAATGCGAGTATATGGAGCAGTATGCGGCGAGGATTATGCCGGCGGCAGTGATGGGCAAGCCGATGAAATGGTCACGAAAATCGTTCAAATTATACCGCGCCAAGCGATATGCGCCGGCCACAACATACAACAGGCAGACGGCGGCTATCCATGTAAAGTATTGGTGCGGCATCCGATACATGACCAGGCAAACGGGTGCGACGCCAAAAGTAATGATGTCAGCGAAAGAGTCGAGCTGTTTGCCCATGTCGGTTACGGCGTTGAGCTTACGGGCGAGGTATCCGTCAAAGAAATCAGCCACGCCGCCCATAACAATCAACACCGGCGCAATAAGCTGTTTGTGCGGATGCTCAGGCTGCAACAATAGCAAAATGACCGTTAGCCCCGCCGACAGGTTGAGCAGTGTAAAGATGTTTGGGATATGTTTTTTCATCGTTGTCTCCTCATGTGCTGCGCTGCTTTACCAACGGCAATAACAGCCAGTCCCATCAACATGACAAACCAAAAAGTGACGAAACGGAACAGTATTGTTGTCACAGCAGCATCGCCCGCTGCAAGCCCAAACACCGCCAACAAGGCGGTCATGGTCCCCTCAAAGCCGCCAAGTCCACCGGGGAATATCGGCAGCATGGCGACCATATAGGCGACAAAAGCGATGGCGGCGATATAGACAATTGAAATGTCAGGCGCGAACTGCACTACCAGTAAATATAATTTCAGTGGATACAGCAGCCAGATGAGCAGCGACAGGCCAAAGAGTGCTGTTAGCTGCATTCTATGCTTGCCGACAGCTTCGACTTGCGTCAACAAGGTCAACACAAAACCTCGTAATTTACGCGCCCATGCAAAGCGCAGAGCGTTTCGTTTCTGTATATAGCTTTGCGCGGCTTGCGGAGCGAGCAAAATGCCGAGAAACAGCAGCAGCAACGCCAATGAAACGCCATAGAACAACATTTGTGTTGCCCACGCTTGCAACACTGGCACTTGGCGCGTCAGCGTTCCGATGGCAAACAGCAATGCGAAAAAGAAAGCGGTCAGACTGAACAACTTTTGCAATACAACAAGAGTTGCCGCCTGCGTGCCGTCACAGTTTGCAACACGCTTGATTTGCACGCCACGCGTGACCTCGCCGCCGAATTTCACGCCGGGGGTGATGGCGTCGACGACGGCACCTTGGCTGTTTATCTTGAACATTTTCCCGAACGAGATAGGCGTATTCGTCAGTTTGGCAATACTATGCCACAGCGTGTTGACAAGCAGTTGTGATATAATTTGCAGACCAAGCAACAACGCCATCAACCATAGTGGGATGTGCCGGAGACTATGCAATAAACTTTGGCTGTCGAACCGCCATAGAGTGAGCGCAAGTAAAGCAATGACCATAGCGGCAATGAACCATTTCCATGCGACACGCCGAGAGCAGCAGCCTGCGAGCCGGCATGTCTTATGCAGCATATGTTGGCTTGACATAGAGCAATGTACTGCCGATGTTTCGCGCTTTTTTATGCATTGTCAGCGGGCAGCGACGCAGTAGCGCACTTGGCAATTTATCATACAGTTTGCGTAATTTTCGTTTGGGTTGGCGTATCAATAATTTCGTGCCGGGGTCAACGCGGTTTTCGATATTTGAAAAAACACCTTCCATAGGGCAGACTTGCAAGGCAAAATGAACCACCGTATAATCGGCAAAGGCCAGTGCTTGGTTGCTGCCGTCTTGACAGAGTACTCGCACGGCATCACTAATCCCCAACCGCTCGATAACACGCTTGGCCTTGGGCACGCAGCAGCTGTCGTTATCGATGACCGTCACTTTGGCACCTGTTGTCTGATGGAACAGAATAGCGGTAAAAGGGCAAATACCGCCGCCGACACAGAGGATATGGTCATGGCCACCAATATTGGCAAGAACAATTTCTTTTTCAACAACATCGCGGTAGTAGCCCGATGCAAATTTATAGATGAACGCCGTTTCAGACGCCCAGCTTTCGATTTTTTGTGTCAGTTTTGTGATGTGCATGATTGGCTCCTTTCAAACTATACAAAAATTCCGGCGATATGGTTGATAAGGCCGCCGACAAAGAGCGCCAGTGCGATTGTAGCAACCGAAATGAGCAGAGCGACTCTGAGTTTGAATTCCTTGGTCAGGATGGCGAATACCGAGATGCATGGCAAATACATCAGCGACACCGCGCCACCGACAAAGGCTTGCAATGCTGTTAAGTCGAGCGCCATCAGCGGCGCGACTGACATTTCGCGGCGCACAACACCCAAAATCAAGGCCGTCACGGCTTCGGCAGGCAAACCCAACCAGCCACTTACGAGGGGTTGGGCGTGTACAGCGATGGCATTCAGTATGCCCGATTCGCTCAATACAGCGGCGATGACGATGGCTATCATCATAGGCACTTCGGCATCTTTGAGGAAGTGCCGCATACGCGTCCAAAGCTTGCGTCCATAAGCCTTGGGGTTGGGCATGAGCAGATTTGGCACTTCAATGATGAGCGGATCGACTTTGCCTTTGACCAACTTGCCCGCCACCAAGGTGACGACGACAAACAACAGCAGTGAAAACAACAGCATGGCCGGCAGCATCCACCACGCGTAGGCCGATAACAGACTGATGATGGCGCCTGTTTGTGAAATACACGGGATGGCGAAGCAAATGGCGGCACTGATAACAATGCGCTCTTTGCGTGAGGTGGCGGCGCGGCTGCCGATAATAGCGGGCACGGCACAGCCGTAGCCCATGAACATATGGATTAAACTACCGCCCTGAATGCCGAGCTTACGCATGACGTTGTCAAACAACACTGCCATGCGAGGCAGGAATCCTGTGTCTTCCAAAAATGTGAACGATACGAAAAACAGCAGGACGTAAGGAAAAATCAGCGCTACAATCCACTCGAAACTGATGACAAAAACACCAAATTCGCCGACCAGGATGTTGAGCAGCATGCCTTCGGGCAAGATGGAGGTAAAGAGGTCACGAAAAAAAGGCACGATTATGCCGTTTACCAGCGGCAGCAACGCAAAGGCGCGCAGCATTCGTCCACCAAAGACGACAATGCTGATGACCAACGCCATGACCAACAAAGCAATAGGGATGCCGGGCATAGGCTTCATCATACTCTCACCAAGTTTGTCTAAAAAGCTTGGTTTGGCGTCGTTTTTCACGGTGACGCGGCGCGCGATTTCCTTGGCGACGAGCGGAATATCACCTTGTTTGACTTTGCGGCTTGAAGGGCAGGACACACATTTTCCACAAGAGCTGTGCGAGCAGTTTTTGGACGCATTAAGTACAGCTTCGAGTTGCTGCAACAGCTCTTCCAGTCCTTTGGTTTTGACGGCCACTGTTTCGATGACCGGCGCGCCGAGTTCTTGCGCCAGAAGCTTAGCGTTGACAGCGATACCATGGCGCTTGGCAACGTCGGTCAGGTTGAGCGCATAGATCGTCGGGATATTATATTGTTTCAGCTCCAGCGCAAGGCATAGATTTCGTTCCAGATTAGACGCATCGAGTACGCAGATAATGGCTTTTGCACCGCTCTCCATAAATTGCACGGCAACGCTTTCGGCCTCCGACGTGGCATTCATCGAGTATGTGCCGGGCACGTCGATGAGTGTGTACTCTTTTTCGCCAACGGAAAAACGACCTTCCATGAACTGCACGGTCGTACCGGCGTAGTTGGAACTGATGGCGTGAATGCCTGTCAATTCGGTGAAGAAGATGCTTTTGCCGACATTGGGGTTGCCCATCAGCAGGACCGTATCTTTAATCATCTTGCTGTCACTCACGATGCCATCGCTCGGCTAACGGCGATTTGCTGGGCAATGTCTTTACCCAAAGCAATTGAGTACGTGTCTTCAACACGCAACAGCACCGGGCCACCTAAGGCGTAGCGATTTTGCACTGTTACTTTGGTGCCAATGCGCAAGCCCATGCCTTCCAGCAACCCGATTTGGGGCACGGAAGTCACTTGAAAGGTACCGCGCTTTGTTGCTTCGTATAAGTTGATATATTGTTCGTGTGCCATAAGCCCATCTCTTTCCAATCGTAAAAACTTTGGTTAGTTTTGTCTAACCGCATTTGTATGTTAGCATAGACTAACTCATTTGTCAAGGGGTTGGGGTAATAATTTGCAAAAAATACTAGCTTGGCACATGACACCATGTCGATCATGTGTTATAATGATGGTGAGGAGGTGTTTCTAATGAAACAGCGAAAATATGTCCCGCTCGAAAAGCGCTCCAAGCGGGAGCAAAAAGAGCATTTCTCGGCACTGCGCGGCAATTGGGGCGGCATCAATCCCGTGACTAAGAAGCCGCCGAATCCCCAAGCATATAAACGCAAAAAATCCGGACAACGGTACGAACACGAACCGCTGCCCGGATTTTTGTTATTTTTCTCGCCTTTGCGCATACTAGCAATATTGACATTGTAGTGAGCGCATACGCGGGCGCCCCGCGAGAGGCAGGTATAAATCCATGAATTCTGTATGGAGTGAAATGACGGCGCGGCAAGTTGATTTGCCTTTGGATGACAATATAACTACCGATGTACTGGTTGTTGGCGGCGGGCTGTGCGGCATGCTTACGGCACATCGTTTACAAGCGGCGGGCGTACGCTGTGTTGTCGTTGAAGCAAAGGCCGTTGGCAGCGGCATTACTAAAAACACCACGGCCAAAATTACGGCACAACATGGGCTGATTTATGCCGATTTAGTCAAGCGGCGCGGCGTTGAAAAAGCACGGCAGTATTATGATGCGAATATGCGCGCCATCGGCAATTACCGCACATTGGCCGAGCAATTTTCCTGTGATTTTGAGGAAAAAGCGGCTTACGTCTATTCAACCGACGACAGGTACAAGCTCGAGAATGAGGCGAAGGCGTACCATGAGTTGGGTATTACTTCACGCATTGAGGAATCTCCCCCACTGCCGATTGACACCGTCGGCGCAATCGCGATGGGCGGACAGGCGCAATTTCATCCGTTAAAGCTGTTGTATTCCCTCGCAGAGGGGCTGAAAATCTATGAAAATACCCTCATCTACAAAGTCGAGGGGCGCGTAGCTTATACGGCGAACGGGCGCAAAATTACAGCCAAGCACATCGTGTTGTGTACGCACTATCCGCTGATCAATGTGCCGGGGTTATATTTTCTCAAACTCTATCAGCATCGCAGCTATGTTTTGGCTTTGGAAAATGCGCCGCTTTTGGATGGCATGTATCTCGATGAACACAGGAATGGGCACTCGTTCCGCGTCTACGGCAATCTGCTTTTTGTCGGCGGCGGAGATCATAAGACGGGCAAAAGAGGTGGTAATTACGCCGCATTGGAAGCCCTTGCGGCACAGGTATATCCCAACGCCGCCATCCGATACCACTGGGCGACACAGGATTGTATGAGCCTTGACGGCGTGCCGTATATCGGGCGGCATCGAGCCGGCAAAGAGAATTTATACGTCGCGACAGGCTTTAACAAATGGGGCATGACGGGTTCAATGGTAGCGGCTGAACTGCTGTGTGACCTAATTGTTCATGGCCAGAGCGACCTTGAAGATCTCTATTCGCCGCAACGCTCCATGCTATCGAGCCAACTGTTGATGAATATCGGCGGCGCGGCCAAGGGATTGCTGTCCATCGGCGGACCACGCTGCGCGCATATGGGTTGTAAACTGCATTGGAATGCCGTGGAAAAATCATGGGATTGCAGCTGTCACGGCTCGCGGTTTTGCGAGAGCGGGCAGGTCATTGATAACCCTGCAAAAAAAGAGCTTCGGCGATAGACCGACGGTCAAGACAGCTTGACAGCCCTTGTCGCCACAAAGAGCGGAACATATTGCCCCCAAATACTCGTATCCGTATCCTCGTACAAATGCGTTAGAGCCAAACCGACTCTCAGTTGTCCGCCGATTTGTTCTTCCATCGTATGGCTAAACTGTAAGCCCTCGTCGTTGTCAATCATACGTTGGCGGCGTTCGCCTTCCATTTTCAGTGGATTGAAGGGAAGTTTATTCTCCACTACAGGCGGATCTAAGTTCTCGTCCTCGACAAGAAAGTTAAGACCGTTGTCCATGCCGGCAAGCAATATGCCACCGGGTTTTAACACGCGTTGACACTCACCCCAAATATGGTATACATCCTCGACATACACATTGCTGACCGGGTGAAAAATTATATCAAAGCTGTTGTCGCCAAAAGGCAAGCGTTGCGTCATGTCGGCATGGACAATGTCAATGTCATAGCCCTCGCGCGCTGCGACTTCGCGCTCACGATCAAGCTGGCGTTGGGAGTAATCCAATACGGTGCAATCGGCACCCAACGCTTGAAAAATCGGCATTTGTTGCCCGCCGCCGCAAGCGAGGCCGAGCAACTTTACACCGTCAAGCCGCCCGCTTTTGAGGTATGGCGAAAACCAGTCGTGCGGTACGGGCTTCAGCGGTGTGAGCAATACGTCCCATCTGCCGTCTCTCGCTGCTTGGTAGGCTTCGGCGGTGGTTACGATGCCCCACTCCCAACCGGCGTCTGTCCATTTGTCAATGGTGCGGGCATTGATATCTGTATAGTTTTGCATAATATGCTCCCCTGTTTAAGGCCTGTTTCACCGCAGCGCATCTTCCATTTCGCGGATATAGTCGGTCACCGGTGTGATAGCATCTTTGCCGTGTTCGGCAACGAGTTGCACGATGCCGCTGCCAATCATTACACCATCGACAATGGCTGCCATTTTCCGTGCCTGCTCAGATGTATTTACGGCGATGGCACAGGGTAGGTCAGCTACAGCTTTGGCTTGTACTATCATTTGGGCGGCATCGGAATCGGCTTGGCCCAGCGAGGATACACAGTATAAAAAGCCTTCGGCTTGGCGCGCAATGGTCTGGACGCGCTCTTGTGAGGATGGCGCAATCAGCGAAATATGTGTAATGCCATACTGTTTGCAGGCATCGGCCAATTCGCCTCGCTCTTCAAACGGCAGGTCGGGTACGATGACGCCGTCAATACCGCAATCTTGACAGTTTTTCATAAACCGCTCGGTACCGTATGCGAAGATGGGGTTGATATACGTCATAAACAGCAGCGGAATGTCGACATTCCGCCGCGCACGTTTGACCATGGCAAACAACTTATCCACGGTGCAGCCGTTAGTGAGAGCGCGTTCGTCGGCGGTTTGTACGACAAGTGTTTCGGCCATCGGATCGGAAAAGGGAATGCCGATTTCTATCATGTCTACGCCACTTTCAGCCATGGCGACAATCAGTTTTTCTGTTGTTTCGATGTTTGGGTCGCCGCCGGTGAGGAAAGCCGTCAATGCTTTTTTATTGACAAAAGCTTGCGTAATCTTATTCATGAATGTCGACCCCCTTGTACCGCGCGATGGTTGCCACGTCTTTGTCACCGCGCCCCGACAGGTTGAGCACGATAATTTTGTCCTTGTCCAGCTGCGGCGCCAATTTCATGGTATGCGCCACGGCGTGGGCGCTCTCGATGGCGGGGATGATCCCCTCGGTACGCGCTAAATAACTAAACGCCTCGACGGCCTCTTTGTCGGTCACGGCAACATATTCGCCGCGTCCGGTCTCGTGCAATTGGGCGTGTTCAGGGCCGATGCCCGGATAGTCCAACCCGGCTGAAATGGAATGTACCGGTGCGATTTGCCCATACGCGTCTTGGACAAACAGCGACTTCATGCCATGGAAAATGCCGGGGCTGCCGGTGCTCAACGTAGCTGCATGTTTACCCGAAGCGATACCGTGACCGGCGGCCTCGCAGCCAATAAGGCGAACGCTCTCATCACCAATGAAGTCAAAGAACGCACCAATGGCGTTGCTGCCACCGCCGGCGCAGGCGACAATGGCATCAGGCAGCCGTCCCTCGGCGCCTTGCAGCTGCGCACGGATTTCCCGCCCGATAACGGACTGAAAGTCCCGCACCATCGTGGGGAAGGGGTGTGGCCCCATGACGCTGCCGATGACGTAATGTGTGTCTTCAAGCCGTGTCACCCACTCACGCATGGCGGCGTTGACGGCGTCTTTTAACGTTTGCGTACCGCTTGTTACGGCATGCACTTTGGCGCCGAGCAGTTCCATACGAAAGACGTTGAGGGCTTGCCGCTCGGTGTCCTCTCTGCCCATAAAGACTTCACAATCCAGCCCCAGCAGCGCAGCAGCAGTCGCTGTTGCCACGCCGTGCTGTCCCGCGCCGGTTTCGGCGATGACGCGCGTTTTGCCCATCTTTTTAGCCAACAATGTCTGTCCCAGCACGTTGTTGATTTTGTGCGAACCGGTGTGGTTGAGGTCCTCGCGCTTAATGTAAATTTTGGCACCGCCGAGGTCTGCCGTCATTTTCTCGGCAAAATAGAGCATGGACGGACGGCCTGCATAGTTGTTCAGCAACGCCGTAAACTCGGCTTGGAAGTCCGGGTCTTTTGCGTAGTGCTGATAGGCGGTGTTGAGTTCTTGTACGGTCGGCATTAAGACTTCGGGAATGTATTGGCCGCCGAATGTGCCGAACCTGCCTGCTTTGTTCATGATCTGCCCTGCCTTTACCAGTTGTTTATAAAATCGCCCTTGGCAAAGCTTTCATGTTCCGCCAAGGACGAATATTTTAACTACCCGAGGATGAAGCCGAAGAGTATGGTGGCGACGATGACTTGAGTGAAGCCGATGATGGCCTCGTACGGCCAGACGGAGAGACGCTCTTTAAGTTGGACTCTGAGGCCGTCCTTGCTGGCCAGGAAGTAGTTGCCATGCGGCATGATGTCCAATGTCGTCGAGCCAGCATGCGTCATGACAGCGCCGTGGACGGGGTTAATGCCTGCGTATATCAGTGTCGGGGCAAACATTTCACCTGCAAGGAGCGCGCCGGCCGCCGTAGACCCGATGGCCGATGCCATGAAAATGCCTGACAAAGGCGCCAGCATAAAGGTGGGCAAGCCCAGCCCGATAATGGCAGACTCAAACACGCCGGGCAGCTGAGAATTGGTAATCAACGCGCCGATCGTGCCGGCACCGATGAGCATCAACACGATAGGTGCGATTTTCATAATGCCTTTGTTGGTGTATTCGACAAAGTTTCGGCCCTTTCCCAATATCAGCGCGCCGGTTAACGCGGCGATGGGCAGGACAAAAAGTGCATCGAGTTCAAAGGCTTCAAAAAAGCCGATGCCTATGGCGCGACCAATGGTGCTGCTGAGCAGCAGCCCAACAGCGATGGCAGGCGCGGCAATGGATTTACCGAAACTTGGCAAGTTGGCTTCGCTGTCAGCGTCACCGTCTGCGGCGGTGACGGGTGAGCCTTTTTTCTTGATGGCGGTTGCCAACAGCGTGGTAATGACAATGCCGAAAATCATGGGAATAAAACCAGCAATCATCAGCTCACTCAACGGAATGCCATAACTGTCGGCCAGCGCGACGGCGTTGGGATTGGGCGAAATCAAGTTACCTGTCTTAGCACCGCCTGACAGCGCCAAAATCAGCGCCATTTTATGAATATTGGTACGCCGTCCCACCGACAGCGCGATGGGTGCGAGAATGACAACACCGACGGTCATAAAGATGCCCGATGCCGTTAGAATCGTGCCCGACAGCGTTATGGCCAGCAGTGCCAGTTTGGCACCCAGTTTCTTAACCAGCCCGCGCGCAATGGATTCCGCCGCACCCGACTCGATGAGTACGCCAGCCAGCACACCGCCGGCAATGATGCGCACGAACGTACCGGCAAGGCTTCGCGTACCTTCGATAACGACGCGTAGCGACTCGGGCAGTAATTGGCTCCACGTCAAGTCGCCCATCATGCCGCCGATGATGACGCCGACGATTGTGCCGGTAAACATAGCGGCGACAGGCGTCATTTTCCAACAAATCAGCCCGATGGCGAGGAGCAGCCCGATGATAACGCCCAGCCAATGGATGGCGGGCCCCGCCGCGTCGTAGACGGGATAGTATTCGGAAACGGCCGGATAGTAAGTTGCTAAGTTTGTCATAGTTGCGTGTTTCCCCCTGCGTTTTTTATAAATCTGCTTATTGTACCATAGAATTTTGGCATTGGCAAGGGGGGGTATCGGCAATTTACGGCGCGGTATCCTATATACACTTTAACAAAAGCAAAATATCGTGAATGCCTTGACGAAGCGGCTTTTGGTAGATTATAATAGATGCGTATCAGTTGATCGGTTCAAAATCGCTTGCGCCGTGTTTACAGATGGGACAGATGAATGCACTTGGCAAATTTGCGCCCTCGTAAACATAGCTGCAAATCTTGCACCGCCAGCCGCTTTGCGCCGCAGCATTGGGTTTGATGTATTTGTGATAATGGGCATAGGTCAAACTTTCGGCGTCGCTGAGGATGGCCGCATCGGTCATTTCGGATTTGAACAGTGTGTGCGTACCGAAGTCCAATACTTCTTTAATGGCAAAAGACAAGTAGGCGTTTGTGCAATCATTTAGGTAGATCAGCCCACTTTGGCTTCGCACTACCGTTTCGCCGTCGGCGAATTTATTGACAATTTCGCCCGAATGAAACCCGAAACGCTCGAAAACGCTAAATGGTGTTTGGGTTGTCAGGCAGGACACATTGAATTGCTTTGACGCCACGAGCATGTCGTGCGTATAGTTGCCCTTGTTAACAGCAACTACACCGAGTGTCGGCGCTTGGCTTGTAATTTGCATGACGGTATTGACGATGCAACCGTTATCCTTGTCGGTTTTGGCAGTCAGGACATAGAGCCCATAACCGAGTTTATGCAAAGCCGATGTATCCATAGTTACAACTCCTCTATCAGTAAATAATTTCTGTGCGAAATGAGGTGAGAATGTGAAACAGTTTGTGTGTGACGTTTGCTCATATGTGTACGATGAGATCGTTGAGGGCGTAACCTTTGCCGACTTGCCCGAGGATTGGGTTTGTCCGTTGTGCGGCGTCGGCAAAGAGCAGTTCAGTGAGGCATAAATCTATGTGACGCAGGGGCGAGTGATGGACGCCCCTGCAAGTTTACGTTAACCAAATTGGCTGCGTCCAGGACTTGCGGCCTTTTTCGTCGGCGCATACGGCCCATACGCAATTCATGCCGGCTTCGCGCGGCAGCCATTCTTTGGTAAAGGGCCAGGCGAATTCAGTCATCAGTATGTCGCTTTCGACAGGGTAGCGTCCGCCAACGGAGGCATCGCCGAAAACCGAGATTGTTTTGCTGGGCTCACATTTGATATGCGCTACGCCGTCTTCAACGTAGAAATCGTGGATTTCAGGGCCACCGGTCGAAGCATAAAAACTGCCGGCTTTGATGGCATCCATGACGTCTTTGTGCGTCAAAGATTTTGCTTTGACGGTAATCCAACCGCCCAAGTAGCCGCTGCGGCGATGTGCATCATCGCAGGCAAAGGCAAGCATTTTGTCGCCCGCCCACATTGAGCGTTCAAAATAACTCACTGACTCACCGCAGGCACAGGCCAACTCGCTGGCGTTGTTATAAATTTCCATTCCTATACAATTTGCAATCGATGAATATGCTTCCATGCTGACATGCGACCAGCGCGGGTGGCAATAAATGGAAACGCAGCCATTGGCGTTCATATAGTCGATGGTCTGCTGCATATCCATGTCTTTGCTGAGTTCATGCACATCCTGACCGTGGACAAACGGCGTGTCACCGGGAATGGCCATATGTACTGTGTGATGGCAAAAGCCGTCATCACCAGACAGCGACTTGCCCAACTCTGTGCCGCCGAAGATAATAAAGTCGTCGCTTTGCAAGTCGTCATGAATGCCCCACTTGCCGTGATCGGTGACTGCCAGAAAATGATACCCGTGGTCTCGGTAAACGGCGACGGCACCGGCCGGGTCGAGATGCCCGTCACTCATGGTGGTATGCAGATGCAGATTGCCTTTGTACCACTGTCCGCCCTCAATCAATGTGCGCAATTTTGCCATGGAAATGCCCTCCTGTGTGATTTTATTCAGTATACCTTTTTTGTTGAAAGCTGTCAATGTGATGGTCGTAAAATAAAAGCAGCACCAGAGAATTTCTTTTGCTGCTTTGGCTATTTCACTGTTCATATGGGGCGGCAGGATGCCGCCCCTACACGCCGATTTCATCCAACCGTCCAAACGTGTAGCCGTTATCTTTCCAGCGTTGTAATAGCTCGTCGAGAATTTCGGCATTTGTTTTGGAGGTATTGTGCAACAGTACAATGGCACCGTTGTGTGTGCGCGGCAGCAGTTTATCAAAAGCTTGTTGTCGTGATGGCTGCTTATTGTTGTCCCAGTCGGCGTATGCCAAACTCCAAAAGACTGTTTTGTAGCCTAAATCTTTCGCCATTTGCAGGCTCTTTTGGCAATACTTACCGCTCGGCGGACGGTAGATTTTTTGCATCTCTTCACCTGTGATATTTTTGTAGAGCCCGGCGAGCGACTCTAGTTCTTGTTTGAATTTTTCGGCACTTAAACCCGACATATTGGGATGCCCATAACTATGGTTGCCAACAATATGCCCTTCTGCCACCATGCGGCGCACCAAGTCCGGCTCTTGTTCGAGGTAGTGTCCGACCAAGAAGAATGTGGCAGGTACGCCGTGCTTTTTCAAGGCATCTAAAATTGGCATGGTGTTGCCATTCTCATAACCTGCGTCAAAAGTAAGATACAGCACTTTTTGGCTTGTGTCCCCAAGATAATATGCATCGTATTCTGCTAAAAATTCTGCTGATTCCTGTCCTTTTGGCGGCTGACCTTGCGCGCCAAAGCCCAAGCCCCAGTTGCTCTCCGCTAAGGCTGTATTTGATAACATCAGGCACGCTAAGCCTGCAAAAATCAATCGTTTCATCTTCTCCAACTCCTTGCCTGCCTACTATTTTCAAAAAATGGGCACGGCATACGAGCTAAATGTTGGAATTGAATATTAATATTCTACTTCAAAGCGTCTTTTACCTGTTCTATCCGAATATCAATTAAATTTTTATACACCTCAAAATCCTGGACACTATATTGCCGACCTCTGGTAATGTTGCAGTTACAATTCGTCGCAGAGACGTCCTCACCGGCGATTTTTATTTTAATAGGTCCGTTACATCCATTCCCGATGAAATTGCAGGAGCGGCCGGGCAATTTACACTTGTGAATATCTTGCTTGATCACATCCAGTATTGTTTTTGCCTTATCATATTGCGAAACAACATCCAAAAACGATTCTAATCTGTTTTTGTGTTTGCCATCTTTTATATCAAAACTATACGGAATATCAATAGACGGCGCGCTTGTTAGTTTAGCCACATTGTTACCTCTATAGGTGAAAATCATCCACTTGCTGCTGAATGCTTTGATTTTCACTTTATCGCTTACGGATTTCGCATGTTCATACAGCATTGAAAATCCTTCTCGCTGCGTATCATTGAAGGAGTGTATAATATCATCAAATGTTAGCACGTATTTTTTGTTGAATACCCGAAAATCACATTCAAACATAGGTGTGTTTCGTTTATGTCGAAGTGGCTGCATCCGATATATAGTTTCTAGAAACAGTGGATACTTTCTATTTGTAATTTCCACCATGTCGTTCTCTACAACAAACGAGAAGCCGAACTTTTGGAGTTTTCGATACGCTTTCAATCGCTTTTCCAGTTTCTTAAACTTTCCCGCCGGAATCAACCATCGCTCGCCGCATACAGTGAGCTCCTTACATTTAAGCACAGTATCAAAAAAGCCTTCATAATGACTGAACCACGTTAGGTCATCTTCCTCATATTGCGTGTGATTTACATACATATCTACCATAATCTCGTTATATAGTTCATGCACCTGTAAACATCCGATTTTTAGTTCATCATCCGTAATATCGCGCAACGTTAAATCAAGCGGCAAAATTTTTGTGCCGTGCCGCCAAACTTTCCATTGCAAGCCGTTTTCAAATTGTATTTGATTTTTATTGAACTTCATTTTACATTTCCTCTATAGGGGCGGCAAGAGCCGCCCTTCACTATACCTTAGTTTATATCTCTATCACTTTTAGCTGTGTCACCGTTACGATAGTACCTTCTATCCCACCGATGCGCACCGGTGAACATAGCTCGTAGCTCGGATCTTTAATCTGATCAATATACCCATACTCGACGCCGGCATGGCGCAACTCATCGTTAACCTTGACGAGCATCGCCTCGCGCCCGATAATCCACTCAATATCAATAAATTCATTGCTCGGCAAACTACCTTTTCCCTTGTAAATGCATTCTTTGCTATCGGCGACATCAAGAATGCGTAAATCACCGTTGCTGCAGAAATGCAATACACCAAAATGGAAGAACAGCCGTAAGTCGTTATTCACTTTGACTCGGACTTTAATTTTAGCCGGACCGTTGAACCAGCGCGCGGCATCAATGCCGCCGATGCCGCCTTGACTGCCGTCATTGGAGCAGTGTACCGACACCATGTTATTATCAATTTTGACAATGTCTGCATCAGCTTTGCTGCTCATCGCCGCAAGATCTATATCGTATACCTCCCGTGCTGCTGCCGCCTCGACGCGTGCGACAGCGGCAGCGAGTTTGGCTTGGCGTTTTGCAATTTCGGCATCCATCGCCGCCTCGTCAAATTGCAGCTGCAAAATACGCAGTATCTCATCCATTTCGTCCGCCGCTTGCCGCAAAACGGCAAGGATTTTCGCGCGGTTTTCTTTGTCTTGCAACGCCTCTTGCGTAACGTTGAATCCCGCCGTCAACGACTCGAGGCCTCCCTCGGCGTTCCATAAATTGGCAATTTTGCCATAACGATTGCTCAAATCTTGCAAGAACGGCACAAACCTCCAATCGGGGTTGAGTGTTGCCGCGCGGCGGAGAAAACCGTGACAGCAGCTGCCGATGGTGGCCATCGCACAGACATACGCGCCCCAATCACCCCAGTCTGTTAATTTCCGATTTTCACAGTCGCGCTCCAGCGTGTCTGCCCACAAGCGGAAGCTTTCCGCGCCCCAGGCATATTGGTCACCTTGTTCCGTTAGCAGCGATGGTAGTTCTGCAATGGCACCCTTACAGAGTTGCGCCATGTCACGTTGGGTCTTTTTCTGCCCGGTAAAAATCCAGCAGCCCTCACCATGGCCGGGCGTTGGCTCTTCAGAAGCTATGCTTTTGATTGCTTTGTCGAACTCAATGCGCTCCGGCTCAGCATTATCGCCCATGATGTAAAGCAGCGTGTTGCCATGGGCTTCATAGCCCACGATAACGCCGAAAATTTGAGGTTCACCCAACCCCCATGAAATCACCGATACTCCTTTGTCGATGAATGCCATCAATGTTTGTCTATACATTTCGGGATTCTTACGCAAATCATCGCCCCATAGCACAGTACTGGCATAACCGCACTTATCAAAGAGATTCTCAACCCACACAGTGTTTTGCTCGCTCAGTCGATAGCCGCTGATGCCGTCACCATAGCACTTGTTGGTTCGCGTATAAAACGGCACAAAAATATCGCCGGTAATGCCGTGAAAGAACTCGTAGTCATAAGCTGTCTCGCCGAGGCTTTCCATGACGTAGCGCGCACAGCCGTTGAACCAGAAATTCTCGCCCCACTCACTGGTGATGAGCCGGTGAATGTTGGGGACGATGTTGTTGCTTCGTTTGGTAATCACAGTAAGTTGATCTCCTTTGACTTTATGTTTGGGTTGTTGTGTGAGTTGTGAAATGCGAATACTTTTGATAATGCGGCGGTCGTTACCATCCGAACCGATGACGACCGGCAGCGCACGCTGACGAGACAAGTCGCGCGCCATGTAGGGAAAATTTTCGCCGCAGCAGAGAATTTCGTCGTTGATAATGCAGGCGATATACTTCTCTCCGACAATCCATGTAAGGCTGTTGTACTCACCGACAGGACGCAGGGTTGCTGTCTTGGCAAAGCGGTGGTAGTCACCAAAAATGGGCTGATTCACGCCCACATTGCGCTCTCGTGAACGGCTGCCGTGGATATGAAATGAGCCGTCAACCGGATTCTTTGTTTCGCCGTCCCAGCCGTGATGAATAAGCACGGGGCCATCGGGCCCGCCATAGCCTTCGCCGCGCTCACATCGAAACTCCATATCTACACGAAAGGGCAGTTTGACAGCGACTTCTGTTGATAACACTCTCGTGGAAATCCACGACGTGTATTCAATTTCACCGTTGTCCATGATAACATAGCGCGGATCATTAATGCCTTTTAGCTTGTCGAGCTTCACATCGACCGCCCATAGCGGCGGATTGGCTGCGTCTAGTTCGGCAATGGTGATGTTCAGCACTTCTTGTGGTTTGTCATAGATTACCGGGTTGGGCACACGCTTTTTGACGGGCACGAGCAAGGATACGAGTTCGCGCTTATCGTCAGGCGAGAGCAAATTTTCAAGCATGGAGGCGCGATCATAGTCGATTTCATAGAATTTGTTATCGTCGAACGCTATCACTACGGCATGAAACCGTTGCCCCAAGTCTTCGTCAAGATATACGTTCACGGTGGCGTAGAGTCCGCCGACGAAATCAACCGTTTGGAAATTTTCGGTCGGCGTAAAGTCATCGGGGATTCGCAGCAGCACTTCGTCTCGCATCTCGAATTGTTCGTGTTGTCCGAGCCTGCCCTCGGCAATGCCGTTAGCGCGAACATATCGCCAAAAACCCTCAATATTGCCGCCTGCAGAGAGCATTCGCATAGGGGGGATATCTATGATAGCGGCCGCTATGGGCGCGGCCAGCCTGTCCGACAGGGAAGATAACGCCTTATAGTTTACAGTTTTTTTATCCACGACCGCGAGACGCTTTTCCATTTCCTCGTAGAGAATAGGCAGTGCCGAGATTTTGGTTACGCCGTTTTGCAGCATGGCCTGCAAGAAGTCATCCACAACGGCGCGCAATTCTGTTAGTGCGTCAACTTCTTCGTCAATCAAGCGAATTCGCTCAACAAATGTCTCAACAACGACACTCATGTCGGCGTTCTCATAGATACGCAAGATGTCTTTGATAGGAATCTCCATCTTACGCAGCACCATAATCTGCTGCAGCCGTGCCACATTCGCCTCGTCGTAGTAGCGGTATTTTTCAAATTCGGGACGATTCGAGGCAATCAGTCCGATTTGCTCGTAATACCGCAAGCTACGTGACGATATACCCAATTGATGCGTTAAATCAGTAATTTTTATCAGTTTCATAGCCGCAACTCCTCCACAAGAATAACCCGATTATATCACTTGACCTAACGTCAAAGTCAACAGTTGTTTTGAAAAATAATTAAACCCCACAAGATAGGGGGATGCAATGTCCCTATCTTGCGGGGCTTAAATTATATATTTCCACTTTACTCATACACACTCCACTCGTGCAGCGACTTGCCGTCCTTGTCCACCAAATTTGTCCAAGTGTTGTCGCCGCCGAATCGCAGAAAAATACCCAATTCATTCGGCGACGGGAAGGTAATATCTTGAGTCGTCACGCTGTCGGCAATCTTGTCTGCGTGGTCGGCGCGGAGTGTTTTGGCGAATTTTGCTGAGTAGTTTAACGTGCCGTCTTTATTGAGCTGCGGGTCAGGCGTCAGCTTAGCGCCGGCTTTGAGCAGCAATTCTTTTCGGCGTTGCCAAAAGACTTTTCCGTGACTGCCGCGATCGGTGAATGTAAACTCAATGCCGCTGAGATCGGCACTCCATTTGTGTTTGTCCATGACAGACCTCCCCTTAGCTAAACAAGTCAATAATGATGTCGATTATACCGAAAAAGATATCAATTGCCCGCTCACCCCAGCTTGGCCTATCGTCCTTTCCCTTATCGCGGCGGCGCGTTTCTTCGTTTCGCTTGCATTGGATCTCGCGGTCGTTGAGCGAATAATCCGGCATGGTTTTATCCTCCCTGCGATGGTTTTATCAGCGCGGCAAACTGCTTGACTTTTTCATTGTCGATGGTGTTTGTATACTCCGTTTGCTTCGTGACAACTTTCATGATGAACCGCTCCATCACACCGGCTTTTTGCGGGTCGAATATACCGCCTAAAAAGCTCACGACGTTTGCTGTTTGCAAAAGCGTTGGCGAGAAGTTTGCTTCAATGGCTTTTTGCTCTTCGTCGAATTGCAGCCCGGACAGAAATAGTCCGATTGTTTTGCCTTGCAGGCTGTCAGCGTTTTTTACGAGAAAGACTTTTGCCTCCTTGCGGACTGCTCCGGCATAGAGGGAACTGCCGATGATGACACAGTCAAATCCAGCCAAATCCGGCGCATTCCCTTGTTTCAAGTCATGAAGCGTTGCGCCGCCGATGTTGTCCGCGATACGTTGGGCGATGCCAAAAGTCGCGCCGTGCTTTGTGGCATAAAGAATCAATGCATTCATACGCTTGCTCCCGGTATAAGTGTTCTGCTTCTCAATCGGGGCGGATTGCTCCGCCCCGATTTTCTATTTACGTCTTATTCTTCCGTTTTGGCGTCTTCAATGACTTTTTGCTGCACATTGGCGGGAGCGTCTTCATAGCGTACAAAGGCAAAGGTAAAGCTACCGCGGCCTTGTGCCATGGAGCGTAGGTCGATGGCATAGCTGTGCATTTCGGCCATCGGCACTTCGGCTTCAATGATTTGCACATCATCAATGGAATCCATGCCCATCACGCGGCCGCGTCGTTTACTGACGTCACCCATAATGTCGCCGGCATAGCTGCCCGGAACAGCGACGCGCAGCGCGCCAATAGGTTCAAGCAGTACGGGATTGGCCGTCGGCAAGCCGTTACGATAAGCCAGTTGCGCGGCGAGTTTGAATGACATTTCGTTGGAATCGACATCATGATAGCTGCCATCGACCAACGTGGCTTTCAAGAACACCATGGGATAGCCTGCCAGCACACCTTTTTGCATACTCTCTCGCAAGCCTTTTTCAACGGCGGGGTGGAAGTTCTTAGGTACGCTGCCACCGAAGATCTTTTCTTCAAAGACCAATTCTTCGTTTTCACACGGCTCAAACTCAACCCAAACGTGGCCAAATTGTCCGCTGCCGCCCGATTGTTTCTTGTGCTTGCCTTCGACTTTGACTTTCTTGCGGATTTTTTCGCGGTACGGCACACGCGGGGCTTCGGTCTGCACTTCGACGCCAAATTTACTCTTTAATTTCGAGCACAATACGTCAATATGTATGTCACCCATGCCGCTGATAACGAGCTGCCGTGTCTCAGGGTTATTGACCAGCGTAAACGTTAAATCTTCGTCTTTCAGCCGATTCAGGCCCGTTGAGATTTTATCTTCCTGCCCGCGTACTTTAGGCGTGATGGCCAGCGAGTAGCATGTCGGCAGGAAGTCAATGGCCGCCAACTCAACGACAGCGCCTGCTGCACATAGCGTGTCGCCCGTTTTAACGTCGGCCAACTTTGCCACTGCACCAATGTCGCCACAGGAAATTTCTTTGACTTCTTCGTTTTTCTTGCCACGCACGACAAAGATATGGCCCAGCTTTTCACTCTCGCCTGTCCGCGCGTTGACCAGCGACATATCGTTGGTCACCTTGCCGCGCAGGACCTTGAAGAAAGAGAATTTTCCATATTGGTCAGACTGCGTTTTGAAGACAAAGGCGACTGTTTTGCCGCTCGCGTCACACAGCACTTCGCTGCCGTCCAACGCCTTTTCGCCCGTACCCTCGGCAGGCGACGGGCAGTAATCGACAATACCTTGCAACAGCGCCATTGTACCTAAATCGGTAAATGCCGAGCCGCAGAAGACAGGCGTCAATGAGCCGGCTTTTACGCCCGCAGCAATGCCTTGTTTTAAATCTTCGGGTGTCAGCGTCTCGCCACTGAAAAATTTATCCATCAATGCCTCGTCGGTTTCGGCAACGTTTTCGGCCAGGTATTCGTAATAGGTGCTGAACTGCGCGGCGTCAGGCGCGGCGACTTCTTTGCCGTCGGCGTCAAACGCCTTGCCGGACGCGATGTCGTAAATGCCAATCGTCTTATCACCGTCCATAACCGGCACAACAACGGGCGAAATAGACGCGCCGAATTTCGCACGCAAGTCTTCCAGTGTTTTGGCGAAATCAGCGTTCTCTTCGTCGAGTTTCCCAACGTAAATCATACGCGGCAACTTATTGCGGCGCACAACTTTTTTCCAGGCCTTTTCGGTGCCGACACCGATGCCATTCTTGGCGCCGCAGAGAATAATCGCCGCGTCACTGACACGCAGAGCTTGTGCCACTTCGCCCTCAAAGTCAGGGAAGCCGGGCGTGTCGATAACATTCAACTTGCAATCGCCGACGTTGATCGGCAATACTGTCATTGAAATACTAATCTGCCGCTTGATTTCCTCGGCGTCAAAGTCGGCTACGGTGTTGCCGTCAGCCACCTTTCCGAGCCTGTCACTCGCTTTGGTCAGATAGAGCATACTTTCGCTCAGGGAGGTTTTGCCGTCACTACCGTGACCCAATAGACATACATTGCGTAATCGGTTCATGGGAAGCCTCCTATTCAATTGTGAAGTTGCGATTATTATACACCAAACGCGGCGCAATGGCAAGTAGAATTTTTGGATAGACTTTGATTAGGTTATTATGGTATAGTGACACTGTTATCTGCGTTTAATGTTTCAGTAGAGTGTTTGACAACAACTTTATATTTTTTGTATTCGGCGATTAAAATCGAACACGAAAAATTTAATAAAAATGTTTGAAAAAAGGCTTGACTCTCTACTTAGTGTATAGTTTATGATAGCTGTGATGCATGATGGTTTTTGTGAAAAGCGTAGTTTTCGCCAAAACCACCAACATCATCAACATCGGCGGCATGGCCGATAAATATTACCACTATACGGAGGTTGTCATGGACAAATTAACTAAAATCAAGGATGTCTCTACACTATACGAGGTCACTACCGGAACACTTCGCTATTACGAAAAAATGGGGTTGATCAAAAGCAGTCGTTGCGAAAGTTCGGGGTATCGTTTGTACGATGAAACAGCACTTGTTCGCTTGAAGCAAATCCTTATCCTACGAAAAATGAACATTTCAATTAGCGACATCGGAGAAATTTTTTCGGCAAAAAATTCCGAAGCTGTGTTGTCTGTGTTGGACAGAAAAGTAGATGACATTGACAGCGAAGTAGCACTGTTACATGAACTGAAAGAAATCGTATTGGAATTCATACGACAAATGCG